>JBBROQ010000029.1:0-19852 GCA_038229115.1 Planctomycetota bacterium
CGTGCGCTTCGGCGGCGGGATTTCGTGGTAGGGAGCACCGTACGCCGCTGACCGCTTCAGGCAGCGGCGGCAAAGACCTGCGGCGTGCGGCCCTGGTAGAAATCCGCAGCGTGCTGCCAGGGTAAAGCTATGCCCAAACGTCGCGTCATCACCGCCATGGAATTCGTCAGTCCCGAGGGTTTCCGCTTCGCGCTCGACCCTGACGGCTGGCGCATCGTCAAGCCGCGCAATCTTGGCGAGACGCAGATCCAGGACGCGCGCGTGATCCTGGCCCGTGCCGAAGACTGCCAGCCACCGGTCGATCCGCTCGCCAGCGCGCCGCCGACGGTGCAGGAACTTGGCGAGTACGTGGCGAAGCGACTGAACCTGCGCATCAACCACCACGATTTCACCCAGCGCTGAGGCACGGTCGGTGTACCTCGGCTAAGGCGCTGCAGCGGCAAAAGCGCCGCGGCAGTAAAAAGCGCCGCAGTACCAAAAACGCCCCGCCCCGCCCATGTTCATACCCAGGCCTCTGCACCCTTTGCCGCGAATTCGCGCAGCACGTTCAGATCCGCGCAGCGCACCCAATGGCCGGGGCCGGCTTCGCGCAGGGTGATGTCGCCGGTGGTGAAGGCGGCGGCGTGTTTGGGGAAACGGGCGGTGAAGCGGCGGGCGGAACTGGGTTCCAGCGGGCTCGGCGGATCGCCGGCCAGCACGATGCGGTTGCGGTGGGCGCCGGGGATGCCGGTGGGCACCGCCGACAACAGCGCCTGCGTGTACGGATGCAGCGCTTGGCCGTAGATCGCTTCGACCGGGCCCAGCTCGACGATCTCGCCCAAATACATCACCGCTACCCGGCGGCACAAATGTGCGACCACGGCCAAATCGTGGCTGATGAACAGATAGGCGATGCCGAAATCGCGTTGCAGTTCGCTCAGAAGATTGAGCACCTGCGCCTGCACGCTGACATCCAGCGCCGACACTGGTTCATCGCAGACAATCAGTTTCGGTTTGAGCGCCAGCGCGCGGGCGATGCCGATGCGTTGGCGTTGGCCGCCGGAAAATTGATGCGGGAAATGGCCAAGGTGTTCGCGCTTCAGCCCGACGCGTTCCAGCAAACGCGCGGCTTCGTCCCACGCACCAGCGCGGTCGGCAAGGCCGTGCACCAACAACGGCTCAGCCAGGGTTTCGCCGATCGACAGGCGCGGATTCAGGCTGCCGTAGGGATCCTGAAAAATCATCTGCGCGTGGCGGCGGAAACGGCGCAGTTTTCCGCCCGGCATGCTCAGCAGATCTTGGCCGTCCAAACGCACGCTGCCGGCGGTTGGCTCTACCAAACGCAAAATACAGCGGCCCGTAGTCGTCTTGCCGCAGCCCGATTCGCCGACCAAGCCCAGCGCTTCGCCGGCATCAAGGTCGAAGCTGACGCCATCGACCGCATGCACATGGCCGGCAGTGCGACCGAACACGCCGCGCCGCAGTGGGAACCATTTACGGAGGTCACGAACTTCGAGCAGCGGCATCGGATTCCTTGGCCCGGGGCGCGGACGCGCCCGTGCGGTGAGAGACTTCCTGCGCAGCGGCTGGCGCAAGCTGCGCTTGGGCTGTCCTTGGCTTTTCGGCAATCCGCACCGGCGCAAAGCGCCGCCGGGCGGGCGCCCCGCGCGCCCGGTTGCCACTGAGGGGTCCGGTCTAGCATGCGCGCCTTCCCGCGGAGAGCCCTTGTCCCGATTCCCCTGTCGTTTCCTGCTGCCGACGCTGGCGTGCGTGGTTGGTGCCACTGCCAGTGCGGCCGAGCCGACAGTGACGGTCGACAAGGTGGTGATCGAGGGCACTCGCGCGTGGGATCAGAATCGGGTGCGCTTTTTGTTGGATGTGCGCGAAGGCCGGAAGTTGTCGCTGAATGAATTGCGCGAAGCGACTAGCGACGATCTGCGCGCGATCGAAAAAATGGGGCCGTTCTTCAATAACGCCGTTGATGTTCAGCCCAGCGACGACGGCAAAAGTGTCACCGTGGTCTATCGCCTGCATGAACTGCCGGCGGTGGCGAAAGTCGAATACCGCGGCATCGGCTACTTCGACAAAGAGAAAGCGCGCAAGCTGGTCGACACCAAGGCCGGCTCGAACCTGAATCCGCTGATCCTGGAAAACGACCGGCGCGCGATCCAGGCTAAGTTCGAAGACGACGGCCATCGCTATGCCAAGGTGACGGTCGAAACCACCGACGAGGGTGGCAACGTCACGGTCACGTTCGTAGTCGAGTTGGACGTCGACATCGAAGTCGCGCAGGTGAACTTCGTCGGTCTGCCCCGCGCGGCGCGACCGAAAGAAGTACTCAATGGGTTGCTCAACGCCGTCGGACGGCCGTATCTGCCCGAACAGATGCCGCTCGATGAATGGGCGCTGATCCGCAACCTGCAGGATCTTGGTTGGCTTGATGCGAAGCTGGTGAAGACCGAGCGCCAGACCTTTGACTATGTCCGCCCGATGGAAGAACGCCGGCGGCACGGGCCGGATGTCGCGCCCGATGGTGCCTACAACGATCGCGTCGTCATCACCTACACCGTCGACACCGGCGAGCGTTACCAACTGGGCAAAGTCAGCTTCATCGGCGCGACCCATGCCAGCAGCGAACAACTACGTAGTGCGTTCGCGACCCCGGAAGGCGCGTGGTTCACCAAGAAAACCATGTTCGGCGACGGCAAGCCGGCGGACGAAGAC
Organism: Planctomycetota bacterium; assembly: GCA_038229115.1. Classification (GTDB taxonomy): domain Bacteria; phylum Planctomycetota; class UBA11346; order UBA11346; family UBA11346; genus JBBROQ01. The sequence goes on from JBBROQ010000029.1 coordinate 2,704, forward strand.
GGCGATTTGGGCGCGATTGAACGCACGCGCCGGGTGATTTCCAATCAAGGCTACGCGCGCTGCGAACTAGGTTACGACCGCGTTTTGGACACCAAAAAGCACATCGTCGACTTAGTGCTGCATTTCGACGAAGGTCGCAAATACCGCATTGGCCGCGTCGACATCCGCGGCAATCGCGTGACCCGCGACGCAGTAGTGCGGCGGGCGATGTTCATCAATCCTGGCGACCTGTGGAACGACGACGACATCGACGAATCTAAATTGCAAGTTCGTCGGACGGACGTGTTCAAGGATTCGATCCAGCGGCCGCTGCGGGTCAGCCCGACCTTCCCCGAAGACCGTCCTGACGAAGCCGACCTGAACGTCGATGTCGATGAGGACTCGACCGGCTCGCTGCGCTTCGAAGTCGGCTTCAGCTCGGCCACCGGCATCTTCGGTTCATTCAGCTACACCGAACGCAACTTCGACCTGATCGGCACCCTCACCGGCCAGGCGTTTCGCGGCGCCGGGCAAATCCTGCAATTCGAAGTCTCGGGCAGCAAAGACACCAAGAGCGCCAGCACCACCTGGACCAACCCACATCTGGCCGATGGCGCGTACAGCCTGTCGACCACCGGCGCGTACTCGACCAGCCGACAATTGGAATGGGACGAACGTCGCATCACCGGTTCGACCACCATCGGCCGCTATTTCCTGAAGAACGACCTGAACGTCGGGCTGACCTACACCGCGTCCGACATCAAAGTGAAGAATGTCCAGCTGAACGCCCCCAACGACGCGCGTGAAGACGACTTCTATCAAAACACCGTCGGTGTCGGCCTGACCTACGATCAATTGCGCCCCAGGCGCTCCCAGCCCACCAGCGGCTATCTGCTCAACGCGAATCAATCGTTCACGGGCTGGCCGCTGCCGGCAACCGCGAAATATCAGGAATATTCGCTCAAAGGCGAAGGTTACGTGCCGGTGTTCCGTTTCGACGACGGCGGCGTGACGTACTTCCATCTCGGTGCGCGCTGGCGCGAACAGCACGCCATCGATCCTGGCGATTCGGTGCCGTTCTATCAGCGCTACCGCGGCGGCGGTCCGTTCCCGCGGCATCGCGGTTTCGACTACGACAAATTGGGTCCACACGGCACCAACAAGAACGGCGTCGAGGCCTACGAGGGCGGCAACAAGGACGCCCTGGCCACGATCGAGTTCTCGGTGCCGGTGCAGGGCACCAATGAAGGCGTGCGCACGGTGCTGTTCTTCGACTACGGCAATGTCTGGGGCCAAGGCGAGAATCCGAAACTGAGCGACCTGCGCTCGGCCGCCGGCTTCGGCATCCGCTTCCCGATCGCCTTGCCGGTGTCACTCGATTTCGCCTTCCTACTCGACCCCCGCACCGGCGACCCGGCGTCGCAGGTGCATTTCGGGCTGGGCCAAGTCAGGTTTTAGTTGGGTGGGCTTGTTAGTTGGGGGATCCTCCCCCAACAACGCGCCTCCGGCGCTGCCCCCACGCAGGGCAGAAAATACGGGATGGGAAACGGTGCGCTTTCGCGCGGTTTCGAGCGTGATGCGCGGGACGCGCGCGAACCTGCGCCGAGCAAAACGCCCAGCTAAAAGTGTGTTCTAAGCTTTTTGGGGGCAGCGCCGGAGGCGCGTTGTTGGGGGCGGAGTCCTCAACGAACAAACCGTTGTTGAGGGCGGAGTCCTCAACGAACAAACCGTTGTTGGGGGCGGAGTCCCTACCTGCCAATAGCCTTCACGCGTTCAACTGTCGCTGTCGGCACATCATCGACGCTGACGTCGTCACCTTCGGGCAAGGTCGAACTGAGCGCTTTCACGGTCAAGCCGATGTCTTCCAACGCGGCGCGCACGCTGCGGGTGCCGAGGGCTTCGCCGAAGACTTGGGCGCGGTGGGCACCGTTCGTGAACAGTACGCGGCGGACCTTGGCCAGGGCGGCCATGGCCAGGATTACCTGGCGGTGCTCGGCGGGGGCCAGGGGCCGGGGGAAGTCGACGTTGATGCGCATAACCATGCCGGATAGTGCCGCCGCGCGCGCGGCGGCCAAACAGGTTGTACTGGTAGGATGTGAGGAACCGACGGCGCGGCCTGCTGCGCTGCGCTTGCCTGCGCCAGCTGTGCTTCCATCGTCCGCTTCTCTTTTCTTGTACCGTTTTGCTTTCATCACGACGCCGCGGAGTCCGGAATGATCATCCGACTGCAACATCAGCGCGCTGACGGCAACGTCGACACCTACCACCTGAAACCGGGCCGACGTTACCACATCGGCCGCGGCTCGGCGTGCGAGGTACGCATCCTGGATTTCAAACTGAGCCGCAAGCATTGCTTAGTAGAATTCGCCGACGGGCATTGGCAGGTCGTCGATCTGGGCAGTACCAACGGCTGCCGCGTTGATGGTGAACAGATTGTCGGTGCGCGGCGCCTGACCGAAGGGGACGTCATTGCGCTGGGCCAATCGTCGCTGCAGGTGGCACGCATCTATGCCATCGAGCCCAATGGCGACGATGACGGCGGCGAAACTGAGATCGATGGTGACACCGGCAAACTGCTGAAAACTGCCAGTGTCCCGCACCTCGTCGAAAGCAGTCTTGAACCGGCGCCGCGCCGCAGGCAGCGCGATGAATCTGCCGAAAGCCATCCCGCGGCGATGGATCAACAGGTGGCAATCGAGCCGCTGCCGCTCGACAGCGATAGTGACAGCCGCCCGGCCTCATTGCGTCTGATGATCGACAATGTGCCGGCGCAGTATCCGCACTGGGAACCCGAACCCGGTACCGATTTCCTGACCAAAACTGACGTCCTGACGCCAAAGACGCCGACAACGCCCACGTCAACGTTGCCGCCGGCCACCGCCACGCCAGCCGCACCGGCACCAATCGCCCATGTCGGCCCCGGCGACACCGGCGCGATCACCCGGCCACCACGCCGCGAGCCCGCGTCCGGTCAGCGTCCGGGGACGCGGATCGTGCCGGTCGTAATTCAGGTCGGCAATGCCGCCGGAGACGATTCGGCCGGCAATCCAGCACTGAGCCTCAACGCGCTCGACGACACCGCGCCGACCGCGCCTGCACCTCGACGCGAGTCTTTGGCCGAGACGCAACCAACCGTCGCCCCGCGCAGCCAAGCAACCGCGTCCGCAGCGCCGGCTTCGCGCTCAGCCACCGCCGTGGACGACGACCGCACGTTTTTCATCACCGTGCTCGGCCGACGCATCGGCCCGCTGACACGCGCGGTCGCGCGCGAACTGAAGGTACGCGAACTAAAAGGTGCGCTCACGCCCACGGATCTCGAAACCTATTCTCGGTGACCGCCGCGGTGACCGACCGGTGAAAACCGCGCTGACCTCGGTGGTAAGCGCGATTCCCCGCTGGCGAGGCTTGGCCTGCGCTTCACCATCCGCGCCGCCAATGACCCCTCCGCGCGCATGACCTCGCTGACGTCACGATTGGGATTGCCGCGGCGGCGACGGTTTAACCGCGCCTTGCTGATGGGCGGCAGCCTGTTGTTAGGCGCAGTGCCGATGTGGGCGGTCGACGCTGAACACCTACACGGCTGGAATTTCGAAGGCCCGGATCCGCACCTGGAAAATGGCGCGGTGGTACTCACCCAAGGCGTGGTGCTCAACGACCCGACGCGGCGCATCATCGCCGACGCCGCGCGTCTGGATTGGCCGAATGACGATATTTATGCGACTGGACGCGTGGTGTTTACCATGCCGCGCGTCCGCATTCATGCCGCGCGTTTAGGCCTGCATCCGCAAGCGCGCACTGGTGAAGCTTGGGACGTGGAAGTGTTCATAACCGTGCAGGGCCGCACGGTGCGCGCGAAGGCGAAACACGCACGGCTGGAGCCGACCAAGCTGACCTTGGAGCATGTCGAGGTCGATGGCGGCCACGGCGGCATTATTTCGTTCACGGCCAGCAAACTGCATGTGTATCTGTTCGCCGAGCCCAAGCGCGACCGCGACGGGTTCGAAGAATATGTCAGCGGCATTGATCTGGTGACGCCCACCGGACGCGTGGTTGACGTGCCGGTGCTGTGGCTGCCGTACCTGTACCGCGACTATTATTTTACCTATCCGTGGACGCGCGTACGCGTCGGCCACACCAAGCGCCAGGGCGACTACATCCATTATTGGATTGGCACCAATTTGCCCACGGCGGGCGGTTGGCGCACGCGTGTCGAAGGTCGCGTCGACGATCATTCGCGGGCCGGATTCGGCGGCGGTGCGAATCTGTTTTGGGAGCATCAGCGCTACGGCACCGGCCTGGCTGAATGGTACGCGATGCCGCGCGAGCAGGTCGCCGATGCCGGCACCAATGACAACGACGGCCTGTATGCGAAGCGTCAGCAGGTGCTGGATCTTGAGCATCGGCTGAACCTCGGCGCCGGCGCGGTGTCCGCGCGTTATGTCACGCAGCCGGCCACCGACGCGACCTCGACCCTGGCCAGCCCGGCGACGCCGCCGTCGTCCGATCGTTTCCGTGCGGATTATTTGCTGCCGGACGTTGAACGTCGGCCGTTCGCGCGTCAGGGCGTGGTCGGCGTGTACAGCGTGCCCGGCGTCACTTTGGCGCTCGATACGCAACGCCGCGCGAATCCGCTGCTGAATCAGACCGAGCGCTGGTTGGGCGCGCAGGCGGTGGCGACGCCGACGCAGATTGCCGGCCCGATTCACATCGGTGGCGAAGCCTGGGTCGAGGATCTGCACCGCGTGGTCGAAGGCAGCCACGCCACCCGCACCTCGGCCGACGCCGCGCTGAGCGCTGGGCAATGGTTCGGGCCGGTCGGCTTCGACGGTGACGCTGGACTGCGCACGCTGGCCTATGCCGCCGGTACCAACAAAGGTGCTGATCAAGACGCCGAGCATCGCTGGCTGCCATTCACCGACGCCGGCACCAGTCTGCGCCTGGCGCATCATGGCGCGGAATATACCCACACTTTTACGCCGCGATTGGGCGTGCAGTTGTTGGGCGTCGGGCACGGCGACGTGTTGCCGATTTACGGTTTCGGCGACCGCCGCGACACGCTTGCAGAAGACGCGCGCTATTGGACCGCCGGCTTTACCACCAACGTCGCCAAGACTCGCAGCCTGTTCAACGGCAGCGCCACCGCGCGCTTCGCGCTACGCGAAAAGGAACGCGAATTCACCTCCAGCGATGGCGACCTGCGCGTCGGCCCCAGCAGTCTGGTCGATGTCACCGGCAGCTTCCAGGGCGCGCCATTCGCCGCCCTGACCTTGACCACCAGTTTCACCTGGGACGCGCGCAAACGTGAATGGACCGCGTTGGATGGATCGTCGGTTTATGTACTGAATGCGCACGCGGCGCTGCGTTACAGCGCGACGCTCATCCAACCGACCGCCACCAACCCCACGCACGAATGGCAGAATCAGCCAGGCGTGGTGTTCATCGCTGACCGCTATCGTTTCGACGGCCATGTGATCCTGATTCCGGGCGGCGCGTCGGTGGATACCTGGAGCGCGACCGTGGCCCGCCGGATGGTCGATGGCGAACTTTTCCTGAGCTATGATCACGTCCGCGATTCCAGCGGCGCAGTGCAGGACAACCGTGTCGGCATCGGCTTCACCCTGGGCTCGCCGGATGCGCTCGATCCCAATGCCGAACCGCGCTTTCGCGGCAGTTCGGTGAACCTGCGATGATCGGCGCGATTGGCCTTACGGCGCGAATCGTACTCATGGGCGCTTTTGCCGGATTGTTCGCGCAGCAGGTCTGGCTGCACGCCGCGCCGCCGCCTGGACGCGATCATGATCTACCGCAGGTGTTGGCCAATCACCTGGGCGAAAGCCTGCTGTACGACCTGACCCAGACCGCCGCCGATGGCAGCGTGCGGATGTTGGGCGACGTGCGCCTGACCTTTCTGCCAGATGATGAGCGCTATCGCGTGGCGCTGGATCTGCACACCGAGTCGCTTGGCAGTTTGCCCGGAGCCGAGCTGCTGAGCCTGCGTTTGGGCGAAGCGTTGTCTGCTGACAGCGGAACCGGCCTGGCCCGCGTCCATGTCGAAGCCACTTTCGATGCGCGCGCGCGCTGGCTCACGTTGGACGCCAGCGGCAGCGCCGTGGGCGCAGCGCTGAGCACCACCCTACGCCAGCTTGACGGTCGTCTGAGCGGCGTCTGGCGCGTGGCCGAGGACGGCGAACGCCATTTGAACCAAGTGGAAGCGCGGCCGCTGTCGGTCGCCGTCGCGCCGGATTTGGCCGCGCGCGTGATCTGCGCGCTGACCTTGCCCGCAGGTTTACGTCCCGGCGATCGCTGGGGCATCAGCATGCCCAGCGTGCCCGGCGTCGGTGCGCGCGCGCTGACTGCGACCGCGCTGGCGAACGAAGCGCTAACGCTTGGCGGCACTCGATACGACCACGCCCTGCGCATCGAACTGACTGACGGCGCCACTCCGGCAGCGACGCTGTGGTGCGATGCCCGCGGCACTGTTCTTTGCTTGCGCGAATCTGAACTGCGCGCGCGTGACGCCGGCGGCGCGTTCGTGCTCAGCCTGCGCCAGCGCTTGGGCGGCAACGTGCCGGCGGACGGCGGGGCTCCATGAGCCCCGAACAACGCGCTGATCAGCTGTATTGCTCAGCGATGTTGCCGCGGGTGTCGCGCACCTTCGCAGTGTGCATTCGCCTGCTGTCGCCGCAGCTAGAAGACCAAGTGCGCTGCGCGTATTTGTTGTGCCGGATCGCCGACACCATCGAAGACACCGCGAGTCTTCCGCTTGAACAAAAAGAACTGCTTTTGGCGCTGTTTCGTCGCAGTCTTGATCAACCCGCAACCGACTTCGCGGCGTTGTCGGCGGCCTTCGCGCAGCCGACCATCGCCGACGAAGAACTGACCCGCGACGCCGCCATCACCCTGCGCGTCTTCCACGGCTATGCGCCCGCCGTGCAGCAAGCAATCCGGCCGTGGGTGCAGGAAATGTGCGACGGCATGATTGAGTTCGCGCGCCAGCAGGCACAGGTGCGCCCAGGCCGTTTAGTCGCGCTCACCAGCGTGGCCGAACTCGATCGTTACTGCTACTACGTCGCCGGCACCGTCGGCCATCTGCTGACCGAATTATTTTTTCTAGGCAGCCGCCGCGTCACCCGTCGGCATCACGCGCGGCTGAAAAAACTCGCGACCAATTTTGGCCTCGGCCTGCAACTGACCAACATCATTAAGGACGTCGCCGACGATCGCCGCCGCGGCTGGAGCTTTGTCCCTCGTCAGCTGTGCCAGTTGGCCGGCATCACCCCCGAAGCTTTGGGCGACCCCGCGCACGCGGCGCAGGCAGCACGCGTGATGGCGGCCCTGATCGGCAAAGCGAAAGGCCATCTGAACGATGCGCTCGACTACTGCTGTGCGCTGCCGCGCAGCCAATATCGCATGCGCTTGTTCTGTCTTACGCCGCTGTTTTTCGCGGTGCGCACCCTGGCCCGCGCCGAACGCGACCCGCGCCTATTGGACCCCGGGCATAAGGTCAAAATCACCCGCGGCGAGGTCTACCGCACCATCTGCATGACCTACCTGATCGCGCCAAACAACCATCTGCTGCGCGCATATTACCGGCGCTTGACGAGAGGATGAACAGCGCGCGGCTGAAGCGCGGTTGCTCAAGCGTCTGCCATGACCATCTCATTTCCTGACACGCGTTGGAGTCTGATCGCGCGCGTCGGCGATGGCCGCGAACATGCAGCGGTGCTGTTGGAGCTGTATGGCGACAGCATTGCGCGCTATCTGCGCCTGAAATTGAGCACGCGCGTGCCGCCTGCGGATCTGGACGACGTGATCCAAGACGTGGCAGTGCAGTTGCTCGAACGTCCAGAATTGCTGAGCAAATCCGTCATGCCGGCCGCCGCGTCAACCTACCGCTTCCGCCACTGGCTGATGGCGACCGCGCTGATGCTCGCGCGCAATCCGCTGCGCGCGCGTCGGCACGACCGCGCGCTGGCGCAACTGCCGCACGACGCGGCAGCGACCGAGGTGCGTCGCGACGACGACATGGAACGCGCCTGGGCCGCGAGCGTTTTGGACGCCAGTTGGCGCGACCTGCGCGCGTGGGCGCTCGACGGCACCCTGGATCCCGCCGCGCTGGCGGTGCTAGACGCGACCCTGGTGCGCGGCGTCAGCTTGCGCGCCTACGCCGCCACGCTGCCAACCGACGGCCCCAGCCTTGCCACCTGCCAACGCCTGCAGGCGCGCGCGCGCGCGGCATTGGTGCAGGCAATCGCCGCGCGGCTGCGCCATGCGGGCGAACTTAGCGCAGATGACGACGCGGCAGTGGCGTGCGACCGCTTAATTGAGGCGCTTCGTTAAGCGACCTGACGACGGAAAAGCGATTCAGCCGTCCGCCCAGGTCCCCAACCGCTCCCACAACGCTAAGTGCAGCGTCACGAAGCCGCCGATCTGCGGCACCAGATAGATCGGCGTAAAGCCGCGCGGACGCGACGCGCCGACATACGCCGCGGGGATCGGCTGCAGCTCAAGCTGCATGCGTTTGGCGATCGCCAACGCGCGCGGCAAATGCCAAGCCGAGGTCACTACGCCGATGCGTTTCCAGCCGTAGTGGTCACGCAGTTTTTTATAGAGCGCGATCTCGTCAGCGGTGATGTGTGCATCCGCTTCTTGCATGATCGCGGTCGCGGGAATGCCGAGCGTCCGCCAGATTTCGTCGGTATCCGCCGCATGATCGCGCGAGATGCCGAGCGCTGGCGCAGTCGATCCGGAAGCCACCAACAGCGGCGTCTTGTGCGCGAAATACAACCGCGCCGCGACCAACACGCGGTCGCCGTCGCTGGCCAATTGCGCGCGGCCGCTGGGCGTCGCTGCAGTGCCGCCGCCCAGCACCACCACCACGTCGAAAGGCTGGCAGGTCGCGATATCGACTTCCGGATAACGCAGTTCCAAGCGCGTCAGCAGCCATGAGCCCAACCACACATTGCCGGCCACGGTGTAGACCACGACCGCGACGGTCAGCAGCGCCGCCACGCGCCACTGGTGCAGCCACCATGCACGGCCTGCGCCCGCAATCAGCCCCAACCACAGCAGCCCGGTGGGCACAATCAGCACGCCGATCAACTTGCGCAATTCCTGGTTCTCGCGTCCAGCCACCGCTATCAACGCAACCAATGCCAGAAACGGCACCGCCCAACTCAACCACGAGCGCAAGATGGGCATGTCGTGTTTCCGCCACACCCACATAAACACCAACCGCGTGCCAAGAATCGATAGCGCGATCGCTACAATAAGTCCGCTGCTCATATCTGCGCCAGCAGCAACAACGTTACCGGCACCGCATTCGACAGCGCATGCGCGGTCATGCTCGCCACCACGCTGCCGCGCCACGCGCGCAGCAGCGCCAGCACGATCGCGATCGCCATCAGCGCCGGCACGCCCGATAGCCCCTGTGGATGAATCGCGGCGAAAATCAAAGCCGTCAGCACCGCGCTAAACGCGATGCCGGCCCACCCGCGCACATGGTGATAAAGCGCGCCGCGAAACATCGTTTCCTCAACCAACGGCGCGAAGCCGCAGGCCAACGCATACAGCGCAAAGGTGTGCAAGGCGTCGCCGCCGGCGTCATGCAACAGCGGATGATCGGCCGGTGCACCGCCGGCACGCGTCACCATCGCGGTGACGATAAAGCCCAACGCGATCAACGGCAGTCCGGTCACATACCCCACCACGCCGGCACCGATCTCGCGCAGCAAGCCACGCCCCGTGTGTAGGCCCAATCCCTGCCGCAACGTCGCCCACGCCGTGCCCGAGCGCACGATCGCTAGCAGCACCAACAGCAGCACCGGCACATACCACCAACTATCGAACAACCCGCCGCCGGTCGCCGATAACGCCAACGAAAATCCGATAAAACTCGCCAGATACAGTGCGAACAGCTCGATGAAAGCCGCCCCCTCGTCGGCGTTTTTCGGCGGCACATGCGCCGCTCGCAACCCGCCGCGCCGCCGCGCGCGCGCGGCCAACAGCAGCAACACCACGCCCACGGCCAACGCCACCACCCCCGTCACCGCCAACGCGATCACGCCCAAGCCCGCGCCATACGCCGACCACCACGCGGGCGATTCCGGGGCCGCCGCCGCGCCGAACGCCAAGCGCGCGAACCAGCCATGCCGCGCTTCCAAGCGCACCCGTCCGGCGGCATCGATCACGCCGTCCGCGTACCAGCCGCGCAGCGCCACCGCGTCAGCGGCCAACGCGGCATCGGCCGCGGTTTCATCCGCCGTTCGTGCATCCAATCGCGCCAGCGCCGCCGATTTGCCCAACAGTGCGCCGGCGATCGGAACTAAGCGCAGTCGCTGCGTCGGCGTCTCGGCGATTTTTTCCAACGCGTCGAACAGCTGTTGAAGTTGAGCATGTTGCGGCTGAGAGGACTGCGGCGCCGGCGTTCCGGACACTGGCGCGTCCGCCGGTTTCGGCTGCATCGACACCAAGCCCGCCATCGCCGCCGCGTACTTTGCCTGCAACGTGAACTGTAACGCGGCTTCTCCGCCTCCCGACGGCGCGGGCGCGCGCCGCGCCTGCGCCGCACGTCCGGCGAAAGCCAGCACCGCCATCGCGACCAGGATCAAGGTCCACGCCGCGACCACGCGAAATGTCACACTCGGGCTCAGCTTCATGGCGGAGGCTCACGCCGGCCTCGCCGGCCGCAATGCCGCACGGCTCTCGATGCAGCTCAGCCCCAGCGTTCCGCCAAGCGATCCTCCCACGCATCATCACCGGCAATGATCCGACCCTGCACATCCAGGGCCGCGATAGTGCGGGCGATCGCGTCAGGCAGTGAAATCTGCGGCGCGAAACCGATCTCGCGCGCCAAGCGGCCGTCGGCGAACACGCCGTGCGCGCCGAAAATGTCGCGGCGGATCCCATCGTCAGGCACGCCGTCCAGTTTCGCCGACGGCACGTTGATCAGGGCCACCTCGCGGCCCAGCGCCCGCATCACCACCTGCGCATGAGCGGCCCACGTGGTGGCTGCGCCGACCAAATGATAGATGCGCCCAAACGCCGCTGGATTGCCGGCAATCATGGCGAAACCGCGGCCGCCATCGTCGGCGTGCATGAACTGATTCATGGCCATGCCGCCATCGGCCAGCGCGATCGACCGGCCCGCGCGAATCCGCGCCAACCACGCGCTGCCATCCCAACGGATCTGGCGCAGCACGCCCATGCCTTCGTCAAAAGTGGTCGATGGCCGCACGATCGTCAGCGGAATCCCGGTGCGCGCCGCCCACGCCGAGTACCAGCCCTCGGCCGCGGCCTTCCCATGGCCATAGCCAAAGGTCGGCGCCGGCACCGCGTCTTCGATCACCGGGAAAGTGGTCCACCCAAAGCCCAACGCACAGACCGTCGAGCAGAACACCAGATGCCCCGGATGCGGCAACGCGTCGGCAAGAATCTGCGCCTGCGCCGCATCGAAGCACAACATGTCGACGGTGGCGTCGAAGCGCCGACCGGCCAACGCCGCGCGCATTTGCCCAGCATCGTTGCGATCAGCGACCAGCGCTTCGACCCCCGGCGGCAGCGGCCGCTTCCCACGCGTGACCACCGTCACCCGCCGGCCCATCGCCAACGCGTGGCGCGCCAGCCATGTCGAAATAGTGCCCGAACCGCCGAGGATGAGGATGTGCATGCACGCCACTGTCCCCGGCCCAGTTCCGAGGAAAGCCCACACTCGCCCCGCTTTTCTCCCTCGCCTCCGTTCTTCCCTGTCATGCCCATGTTTTCCGCTTTCCTACGCGCCTCAGTCCCTCCGTGTCATCCCCCAGTCCTCAGCGCTTTCCCCGCCCACGTCGCGTCTATGGTGCCCGCGTGAACGCCACCGACCTCGGCAGTGACATCGCGGTGCTCGACGGCGTGCCGTCAGAGCCGTCACCATCAAGCGAAGTCGATCTCGGTTATACCGTCTCAGTCGAGGCGTTTTCTGGGCCGCTGGATCTGCTGCTGTACCTCGTGCGCCGGGCCGAGGTCGACATCGTCGACATTCCGCTGACCACCATCGCGGATCAGTTCATCGCCACCGTCCGCGCGTGGGCCGATCTGGATTTGGATGTCGCCGGGGATTTTATTTTGTTGGCCGCGACGCTGTTGGAGCTGAAAGCGCGGTCGATTGCGCCCGCGCCGCTCGAACCCGACGCCGCGCCCGACGACCACGATGAAGAACTGGTCGACCTGCACGCCGACCTGATTCGCAAACTGCTGATCTTCCGCAAATACAAAGACGTGGTGTTGGCCCTGAGCGAACGCGAAACCGCGCAAACCCTGCGCTGCGCGCGGCAATTGCGCGAAGACATCCCCGCCGATCCGGACGAAGACGCCGGCTGCGATCTGGAAAATTGCGACCCGTATCAACTCGCCGCCGCGCATGAATTGCTGATGGCGCGCATCAACGGTCTTGGCCCGCGCACCGTGCCGATCGACAGCCTGCCGCTTGAAGTCCACATCCAGCGTTTGGTCACGCTGCTGCGCGCCGCGGGCCACGGCAGCCTGGCAGACGTGTTGCTGCTCGAAGCCAGCGGTACCGGCAAAGTCACCACGCTGATGGCGGTGCTGGAAAGCGCACGGCAACGTTTGGTCGAAGCCAAGCAGCACGAACAATTCGGCCCGGTTGCGCTGCGCTATCGCGACGAATCCGAACGTCCGATCACCCGCATCGAATTCCCGCCCGAGGCAGAAGACGCGCGCAAACGCAAACGCCGGCCGCCGCTGATGACGTTCACCGCGCCGCCGTCGGCAACCGACGACGACGAACCCGAAGCCGCCACGCCGGAAGAACCGTTCGAGACCGACGAGCAACGTTTCCTGCGCGAACTCAACGACGCCTGCGCACTGGACACGGTCCTGGCCCGCGTTGCCGATTTGGAAACCAGCTTTGCCCGGCACCTCGCGGAACTACGCGGCGAACCGTGGCCGCCGGTGGTGCCAGAACCTGCGCCGCCAGCAACGCCGATCGTCGCGTCTGCGGCAGCCTCGGTGGAATCTACCGCTGTGCCGATGATCGAAGCGCTACCGCCGCCCGCGGTCGAAGCAGCGGCACCCAGCGTGAGCGACGTTTTATCCGTCGCGCCGAGCGCGGTCGTTGCGCTGATCGCCAGCGACGCGCGTACTGACAGCGAAGCTCGTACTTACAGCGAAGCACCAGTCGTCACCTCGCCGTTGATCGAAGCCGAGCCAGTCGCCCCGGACGCGCCCAGCGACGCAGCGATCCAGCTGCTCGACGAACGCGAAGCGCCGCTCGAGATGATCTTGATCGAGCCCGCCGCGATCGCCGCCGAAGCGGCTGCGCCGCACGTCGAGGTCGCGCCGGTCGACCTCGCTCCCGCCCTGCCGCCAACGCTCGCGCCGCAGGAATCACCTGCGCCTGCGGACGTGTCCGCACCGCAAGAAACGCCAATCACCGAAGCTCTCGATGCCCCTTGCGCGCCCGACGTCGCCGCCGCCGAGCTGGTTCCTGCCAACGTTTTTGCTGCGACCGCGGCAGTGGACGAATCGGCAGCGCCGACCGAACACCCCCCTACGCCCGTCGCGGAACCAGAACCGGTGAGCGTGGTCGCGGCCCAGGTCGCGAACGACAGCGACTCTGAAGCGGAAGCCTCGGCCGACACCGACCCGGACGAAAACGCGGATGCGGAAGGAGCGGAAGCTGAAGCGCGTCAGCCAGCGTTCTCAGCCTTTGCACTCAGCACGCCGCCGATGTTGCGGGCCGTGATCGAAGAGACTGCTGAAAGTCCGGAGGAAACGAAGTCTTCAGCTAGCACCACTGACGCTGCGCTCGCGCCGATTCCGGCCGTGGCAGAGGCAGCGCTTGCGACCGACGACGACGCGCCATTCGATCTTAATGACGACGACGCTGCGGCGCTGGAGGAACGGACGGTCGGCACCTCGATCCTACCAGTGCCGCCACCGCGCGCGGACACCGACCTGCTAGAGATCGACAAGCTTGATCAAGCGCTCGACGCGGCGCTCAATGACGACGACACCGCGCTAATATCGCTGCCGGTGCCGCCGCCACGCGCCACGTCGACGGACCTCGTGCCCGCGGTCGCGGGTGAGACCGACGCCGAGGTGCTCGCCGCCGACCGTTCGTCGGCACTGACCGCGCCGTCGACCGACGATGACGCGCGCACGCGGCCCGCAGCGCCGGGCGTGACGCAATGGTTGGCGACGCTGGCGTTGGTGGCCGGCGCCGGCGCGGTCAGTTGGTGGGCGGTGCGTCCTAGCGCGATGCCGCTTGGTTTGCCGCCGGCCGCGCCGCTGGAACAGTCAGCCCCAGCCACCGCTGAAGAACGGGACGCCGCGGTCGCACAAGCCACCGCGGACGCACGGGCAGCCGTGAACGCGGTGACCGCGGCACACGCAGCTGCCGCGCCGACCGCGGTGATGATGCCACAGCCGGATTTGCTGCGCTATCTGGCCGCGTTGGCGGCGGGCGATTGGTCGATGCTGTGGCGAGAGCGGAATCACGTGCTGGCGCTGGCTCCGGTGCAATTGCCGCCGGCGATCGACGCACCGGTGCTGGCCGTCGACAGGCCGATTGCGACGGCTGCGCCACTGCCCGCTGCGACTGCCAACACCGTAGCGACCGCATTTACCGCCGAGCCGTTCGTGGTGTGGTTTAATCAAGGCTGGTCGCGCTGGCCGGCGTTGGCATTCACTGGCAGCGACGCCGCGGTCGATATCGACGGCCTACCGATCGCACGCGAGTATGTTTTCGACGATGCACAGCCGTTCGAGCAGCGCGAATTGCTGAGCCCGTCGGCGTGGTTGGTGCTGTGGAGCTGGCGCGAACTGCCGACGCCGTGACCGCTGCCGCGCCCGCGCTGCGTTGGACGCTGGCGCATGGCGTGCAGGCCGCATTCAGCACCCGCGCCGATGGCTCAATGTACGACCCCGACGCGCGTGCGCGCTGGCTGCACAGCCTAGGCATCCGCCAGCCGTGCGCGGTGGCGAAGCAGGTGCATGGCGCGCGCGTACTCGACGGCCGCGCATGGCTGGCCGCGGCGGAAAAGGGTGAGGATGTCGCGGCGCGTTCCGGCGATGCGTTGGTGAGCGATGACGCGGAGCTCGCGCTGGGCGTGTTCGGCGCTGATTGCCCGGGCGTGGTGCTGGTCGCGCCGGATGCGTTGGCGGTGGCGCACTGCGGCTGGCGTGGCGCGGCAGCCGGGATCATTGCGGGAACTGTCGCCGCGCTGACGGCGCGTTCGCGACATGCGCCGGACACGTGGCACGCGTTGATCGGCCCCGGCATCAGCGGTCCGGAGTACGAGGTCGATGCGCCGGTACTGTCAGCGCGCCCGTGGCCGGCGTCAGCGTTAGTGCCGTCTGAACGTGCAGAGCACGCGCAGCTCGATCTGGCCGCGGCGCTCGACCACGATTTGCGCGCGCAGGGCGTGACACGCATCACGCGCAGCGACGTTTGCACCGCGCACGACGGCCGGCTGCACAGTTTTCGCCATCACGGCCGGCAACCCGGCCTGGGCTTCGTGCAGGTGCTGGTGGCGTGGCGTTAAGCGAACAGCCCTGAAAAATCAGGCCAATCCGAGGCGTTCGAGGCCGTCCTCGTCATAGCCGAGGTAATGGCCGAACTCGTGCAGGAGCGTGCGCCGGACCTCGTCGTCGAAGTCGCGCACGGTGCGCGCGGCGTGTTCGTGCGCGCGGCGAAACAGATAGATGCGCGGGGTGAGATCGCCGGGTGCTGGCGTTTCGCCTTTGGGCGTGCCGACGAACAGGCCGAGGAGCTCGGCTTCGCCGAGTTCCTCCAGCAGCTCGGGCTCGGCGTAGTCGGCCAGCACCAGGGCGACCTCACCGAAGACCTGCTTCAGCGGCGGTGGCAGCGCGGCGCCACCGTGGTCCACCGCGCGTTCGAAGCGTGCCCAGCTGACGCGGCAGGGCAGCGGCTGCGCATCGTCGGGGGCTTTTTCGGCGCGGCGGAAAGCGCGGTCGGCGGCGATCAGCTGGCCGTCGCGTTCCAACACGCACGCATGCGCGAACCAGCATTCGCCGTGCGCCGGAAAGGCGGCAATCGCCGCGCGTCCAGCGGCCAGGGCGCGCGGCATATCGGCGGCCTGATACGCGTCCCAGACCATGGCAATGACTTCGGCCAAGCGCTCGTTCTGCGCCTCGGCCGGCGTGGAGGCGGGGAGGTCGAACGGCAGGTCATCGGAAAAATCGGCGGCGGACATGGCGGCATTGGAAGGGTGCGCGGCGGCGAACCAGTCCGCGCTTCCGGCGCTTCAGCCCCGGCGATCATGCGCGAATGATCTATGCCGACTGGGCCAGCACCGCGATGCCATTGCCGGAGGTCATCGACGCGATGCTGCGCTGCCTGCGCGAGGATTGGGGCAATCCGAGTTCGCGGCAGCACACCTTTGGCCGGCGCGCGTTGGCGGCGTTGGACACCGCGCGCGCGCAGGTAGCCGCGCTGCTGAATGCACATCCGGATGAAGTGGTGTTCACCAGCGGCGCGACCGAGGCGCTGAATTTGGCGATCCTGGGCGTGGCCGAACGTTCGTTGGCGACGCGGCCACGTTTCCTGGCGCCGGCGACCGAGCACCCGGCGGTGCTGGAGCCGTTGGCGCGGGTCGCGCTTGCGGGCGGGGAAGTGACGGTGCTGCCGGTTGATGCGCACGGACGGGTGGATGCGCAACATGTCGACTGCGATACACGGACCGCGTTGGTCGCGGCGATGCTGGTAAACAATGAAACAGGCGTGCAGCACGACCTGCCGGCGTTGGCCGCGCGCGCGCACGACCACGGCGCGCTGCTGCTGTGCGATGCGACTCAGGCGATGGGCAAGTTGGCGGTGGACGTCGGCGCGCTGAGCGCGGATCTGTTGGCGTTGACGGCGCACAAGTTTGGCGGGCCGATGGGCGTGGGTGCGTTGTGGCTGCGGCGTGGCTTGGCCATATCGCCGCAACTGCACGGTGGCGGGCAGGAACGCGGGATCCGCGCCGGAACTCCGAATCTGCCGGGGATCGTGGGTTTTGGCGTGGCGGCCGAACTGGCGCGTACGCAACAAGCCGAGCGTCACGCGCACCTCGCGGCGTTGACCGCTCAGCTTGAAGCCGGCGTGCGCACCGCGCTTCCCGGCGTGATCGTGCAAGGTGCCGACGCCCTGCGCGCGCCGGGCATCAGC
>JBBROQ010000030.1:0-19846 GCA_038229115.1 Planctomycetota bacterium
ATCGCATGGCGCGCTCCATCTATAATGTTCCCGCCCGCTGAAAAACTGCCAAAAAGGATTCTCCATCCACCGCGCCACCACATTCTCATCGCTCAGATCATACATATGTTTGAGCACCAACAGTGACACCATCACCCGCACCGGCACCGACGGCCGCCCGTGCACCGCATACAACACCCCAAATTCCTGTTCCATCGCAGACCACGGCATCCGGTCTGCCAGGCGATACAGCGGATGCCGAGCATCCAGCATCGACTTCAGATCCTCATTCAAAAACGACTGCTGACCCACGTTCCGATGGACGCCCTGCATAACATCATCCTTCCGTTTCGACCGGTTTTTCGCGCGTGAATGCTCGTTTCCGGTCATTCCTACACCCTATCTCCGACTATAAACGATTCACTGATTTATGGTTAAGCGTTTTGCAGGGGCGACGCCGAGAATCTTCCCATATTAACATATCAAGCGCCGCCGCTTCCAACCCATACAAATCTTACGGAGCCGTCGCACAGATTTTCATCACTGCGGTGCGACCTTTGGGCAAACGGATGCGCTCAACGGCGCTGATGATTCTGCCAGCTAATACTTCGACGTGAGCCATATGAGCATATTCATGGTGCTCTGCTCCTTAATTCTTCGTCTCTCAGCTAAATGGTTGTCTCGATCACCTTATGAAAATACCATGAGAGGTTCGCTGAGGATTTCGCCGGACTAACTAAAAGAGGAATGCTCGCGTAGATGTGCCCGCGCCTATATCGGCTTCGCCGGCTGGTGCCGAGACGTTGACTACACCCGCTGCGGCCTCTTTGTCTCCATTTCCGGTAAAAATATCGTCTGCCTGCCCAACTGAATTCTTTGCCGTTTTGTTTTCATAAACATGCACGAATGGCGCACCGTCTAAACAAGTGGTGATGATTAAGTCTGCCACAACAGCATTGTCGCCAACTTTTGCAATGGTTTCAACATGCGCATCAGCGAATGCCGCCATGACTCTTGGTGCATGGGCGGAATCACCGCGATCGCTGATGACGGCCCGGTTACTTTTGGCGCTGCTGGGAACAGTCCAATCATATGCGTAAGCAACCTTCCTATCTGGCGTGTTGGTTACTGCGACCACATCAACCGCCCATTGCGAAACAACCGTAGGATCAACTGAATCCCGATAGCTTAGTTTTTTGTTGGCTTCGGTGCGCGGGCCAAGTCCACCAAAACTTGGATTGCGGAAAACTTTCGACTGGATCTCGTTTGTTACCGCCAACAACTCAAAACTCGAAGCCGCGGTGGCCTGCGGATCGGCGCCAACCGGAGCATACACACCCAGCTTGTCAGAAGGTCGTACCGGCCAATCCTGGCTATTGTCATTCGCGTAGACCAATGCGGAGGAAACAATCTGTCGCTGATTATTGCCAGAACTTGTACGCAGGGCATTCTCGCGAATCGCGTTAATTGCTGGGAACAACGCGCTCGCCAATACCGCGATGATGGACACCACCACCAACAATTCGATCAGGGTGAACCCATCATTGTTAATCGAACAAGGCACAGTGGATGGATAGAGATAAGGACGCAACATAACTCCGATCACAAAGAAAGCCGATCTGCACAAACGGCTGGTTCGTAAACATGTCGGATACATGGTCTACCAAATAAAAAACCAAACTCTGCCTACTCGTGTAGACAGAGTTTGGATCTAATCCCAACCGCTTAGAACAACCAGCAGCGACTCTTCTGCCCGGCGCCAATGTTGGTCTCGGCGGTGGGAGCAACTTCATCAACCCCGGTAATTCCATCTGCAACACCGGTAAAAATATCGTCGCCGGTTGCGGCGACATTGTCTGATTTAGCATCATTATTGAGATACTGATTCACAAAAGCAGAATTATCTAACCGCGTCGGCATCGTCCCACCCGCGGTAACAACAGCTACCTTATTTGAGGTCGCGATATGCGCATCTGCAAAGCAGATCATCACTTTATTCGTATGGGCCAAATCACCACGGTCGCTAATCACGACGCGATTGGATGAGGCATTGCTGGGTACGGTCCAGTCATAGGCATAAGCAATACGACCAAGCGGCGTCGTCGCAGCAGATGAAAATGCAGCCCATCCAGAGGTACCAGCGGTATAGGTCAAGAGCGGATCCGCTTTCGTGGTTGGTCCAGTCGAGGCCAACGCCGGGTTGCGAAACACCTTTCCGGTCAAATCGCCATTACCCGATGCCGCAAGAAATTCAAAGCTGCTATAGGTCGTCCCAGAGGTCGACAATCCTGTGGCGGCATATACACCGCCCGCGCTGCTTGGGCGAGCGGGCCACTGTTGCTCGTTGTCATTGGCATAGACCAGGGAAGCCAAAACAATCTGGCGCTGATTGTTGCCGGAATTGGTACGAAATGCCTGTTGGCGGACCGCATTGATCGCAGGCATCAACATGGCGGCCAGAATGGCGATGATCGCGATCACCACCAAGAGTTAGATCAGGGTGAAGCCCTGACGTGAGGAAGGATGAAACATGGGAGCGCTCCTTAAAGGGGTTTGCGCGGATGAATCGGCCGATGGAAGAAAGGCCGGAATACTCGTAGGTTAGACGCCGGGCCGTGGTCGACAACACCGCGCATGCTGCTTTCCGGTGAGTGTCGCATTACGTTGCAAAAGCGCGTTCGCTTGCGGTAGAATCACTTGCTTGGTAGTGACGCGGCCGAAACAAAATACCCCAGCCTATCGGCCGGGGTATTCGCTGCATAACTTCGCCACGGGAGCGAAGTTACTTCATGTTGATGATCTCGAACAATTCGTTGCCGATTTCGCGCGAATCATAATCGCGAATGCGCGGCGGGGCAAAAGTAACGGCACGGGCGTTGTCCAGTTCGGCCGGATTGCCGGTATATTTTAAGCCGGACTTCTGACCTTCGTAGGAGCGGACGGCGTCATACGCGACCAAGCCGTACTTCCACGACATGCCCGAGAAGCAGTTAACGACGATTTCGTTCTGCGTCTTGCGGTCGCCAGGAACCTCGAATTTTTCAAGCTCTTCGCGGATGTACGTGTGCACTTTCTCCATTTCGACTTTCACCTGCGATTTGTCGGGTGAACCCAACAGCTTGCCGTTGATCTCGATCGGATCGCGGTTGCCCACGCGCAGGAAAGCTCGCGGAATCACAGCGCCGGGCTGGCGCATACCTTCCAACTGTTTTTGAAAACCAGACGGCTGGCTGCCCTTGAACATGTCGGCGGGATAGATGCAGATATTCACGGTCTGCGGTGGCTCGACCTTCTTTTGTGGAGTCGACGGCGCTTGGCCCTTGTCAGTGGGCAGCAAGCTGCTGATCGATTTTTCTTCGCTGGTGAACTTCGTGGTCAGAATGAAAAATAGCAGCAGTAACATGATGCAATCGATCATCGGAACGAGATCGAGTTTGCCTTCGGCGATTTTTTCATCAGCAGCTTCAGCCATGGTATCCGCCTATTTGTCGTTGGGGTTGCGGGTGGTGAAATCGATATTCACGAACGGACGCATGGTCGCCAAATCGACCTTCTTCGGCTGCATTTTGTCGCTCGGATCGATGCTATCGGACACCACCTGCTGAATTTCTTGCACCACACGATATTCAGTGTCGGCATCGGCACGAATTTCGATGATCACCTTCGGCAACATCAATGGCGTGCCTTTGGGGTCCTTATACTTTTCGGCGCTGTCATAGACCTTATCGAGCACCGCACGCAGACCTTGATAGGCGGTATAGTCATTAATGCCCATCGCATCGAATGACTTCGTTCCTATCTTGATCGAATTGCGCGGTGGATTGCCGCTTTGCGTGTTGCCGAACACATTGATGATCTGCCGCTTCCAACCGCCGTCGATGAACTTCGCCGCGGTTTTCGTAGGCGGAACCGTGATTTGCTCGGTGCGCGCTTCGGTACTGATGTGGCCGCAGAGCATGAAGAACAGCAGGATGAGGAACACGCAGTCGATCATCGGAACTAGATCGATTTCGGCATCGGCGTGCGGAATCTTTGCACGCCGATTATTGCTGCCACCTGACATAGGAATCCTTTCGCGTTACGACGGGACTAAACAAAACCGCATCAAGCCGGTGACTTTGAGCGCGCTGCTGCTGCTTACTTAGCGCGGAAGTAGTCGAGGATTTCGCTGGTGATAACACCGGCATCGAGGGCGATCTGGTTCACGCGGTTGCGCAGCCAGAAGAAGAAGTACAGGCCGCCGATGGCGATGATCAGGCCGGTAGCGGTGCAGACGAGCGCTTCACCGATGGATCCAGCAAGCTGCGTCGCGTCGGCACCACCCGGATTACTGGCCATGGTCAAGAACGACTTGATGATACCGGACACAGTACCAAGCAGACCCAACAACGTCGCCGAGCTGGCGAACATCGAGATCCAGCTAACTTTTGCCATGTAGCGGTTGTGTTCGGCGACACCGACCATTTCCGCGGCTTCCTTCATCGCTTCGTAACCGAAGTCCTTTTTGTCGAGCGCGGCGGCAAGAATGTTGCCGAGCATGCTGGTGTCGCCGGCTACAGCGTTACGACCGCTTTCGACCGCTTCGTCAGTGGGGCCTTCGGCAAGAATGTTATGCAGCTCATCCGCGAGACCGTCGGGGATCAGCGTGTCGCGCTTGATGGTGAACACATATTGCAAGGCCAGCGAATATGAAACCAACGACAACAGGATCAGCACCACTTCGACGGGACCGGCCTTGATGACCAGGTCGAGCAAACTGAGGGCATGCGCGGGAGCCTTGGCATCTTCGGCCATCAGCATCGCGGGGGCGACCAGCGCCAGGATCAAGGGCAGGGACACAGACAGGATGCGACGCATGGGAACTCCCGGGGATGAGGACCGGCCATTGCAGGTGGCCGCTGAGCGATGTCGCCGCGAGGGCTGACAGGTGGAAGGGCGGAGCATGAACGACGAAGCCGGTTTGACCACGACCTGAACCACAGGGAAAATCGGCCTGTGTGCCACAAGTACTGCTGTCAGCCGGCGATGAAGAGGATGCACAGCGAGACGAACGGCAGATATCGGACAGGGTTCGCTGCTGTGGCCCAATAGCGTTCCAGGTGTCTCACTGACCTATCTATTCCGGACGTAGGGTGGGGAATAAAATCACGTCGCGGATGTTCATTTGGCCAGTGAAAAGCATTACTAAGCGATCGATGCCGATGCCCTGACCGCCGCAAACCGGCAGGCCGTGATCAAGTGCGGTGCAAAAATCGTCGTCGACCTTGCCGGCGACGATGCCGGCTTCGTCGTCGTCGGCCTTTTCGGCCTCAACCACCTGCTCAGAAAAGCGGGCGCGCTGCAGATCAGGATCGTTCAATTCGCTATAGGCGTTGCCGATCTCCATCCGGGCCATGAACAACTCAAAGCGCATGGTCTTTGCAGGATCGGTCGGCCAGGCCTTGCACAGTGGCGTCAGCCATGAGGGCTGATCGGTGATGAAAGTTGGTTGGATCAGATGCGGTTCGACCAATTCTTCCCAGACTTCATTGGCCAACCGATCGTACGTGGGGAATTCGGCTGGATTCAGATGAAGCTTGCGCGCAGCGGCTTCGACCGCGGGGCGATCGTCATAGGCGATGCCACCAAATTCCTTGAGCGCGTCGTGATAACTAATGCGCCGCCAAGGCCGATCGAGATCAAACTCCATCCCATCAAACTTTAACACGCGACTGCCCAGGACACTGTCGGCCAGCGAACGAAACAGCTCTTCGGACAAATCCATCATCACGCGATGGTCGGCATAGGCTTGATACCATTCGATCATGGTGAATTCAGGATTGTGCCGAGGCGAAATGCCTTCGTTGCGGAAGTTGCGGTTGAGCTCGAATACCCGTTCCATCCCGCCAACGATCAGGCGCTTGAGATACAACTCCGGCGCGACGCGCAAATACAGATCCAGATCAAGCGCGTTGTGATGGGTAACGAATGGCCGCGCTGAAGCGCCGCCCGGAATCGGCTGCATCATCGGGGTTTCGACTTCAAGAAAGCCGCGGTCAGTAAAGAACCGACGCACGCCCGAGACCAAGCGACTACGCATGGTAAAGGTTGCCAAACTGGCGTCGCTCATCAGGAGATCGAGATACCGCTGCCGAGTGCGTAATTCGGGTGACAGCTGGCCACTGTCAGCTCCAGCCTGATGCGGAGGTGGCAGCATGACTTTGCCCAACACCGTAAGTTCATCGACAAACACACTGATTTCACCGCGTTTACTGCGTCCGACGGCGCCGGCGACACCAATCCAATCAGCCAAGTCGAGGCACTGCACGATTTCCCATTGGCGCTCGCCCAAGGCCTTGAAATCGAGCATGAGTTGAATGCCGCGTGCCTTTTTCGCCTCGGTGCCATCGATATCAGCAGCACCGGCGCGGGCCTGTTCGTGATAAGTGTCAGCACGAGAACGATCGAACAAGGTGGCGAACCACAATTTGCCAGAGGCACGCAAATTGCCGATACGCCCGGCCAACACCACGCGTTCGCCGCGCGTTTGATCAGCGTCAGTTACCAACGCCGGACATAGGCGGCGCGCGGCGGCGATACTGTGCGTTGGATTGAAAGGCACGCCGAACGGATCGACGCCCAGGGCTTTGAGTCGCTGCGTCTTTTCGACGCGGGCCTGACGGTATTGATCGACGGTTTCTGCCATAACGTTTCCGGGGAAGCCGGAGGTTATGGCGAGAGCAAAAACGACAAGACCCCGGGGATCTCCCGGGGTCTTGTGCACACGAAACAACAGGTCGCGATTAGAGCTTTTGTTCAATCTCTTCGAACAGCACCACGTCGGCCTGCACAATGATCATATTCTTACGCAAGACCTCGGAACGGCCATTCGTCGAAAACAGTCGACCAAGGAATGGAATATGGCTGAGGAACGGAATACCCGAATGTGAGTTGCCGCTTTCGCTGCGGGTCATGCCGGCAATCACCAGCGAACCACCGTCGGGAATGGTGACCGAGGTGCGCACGGATTGATAGATCAACTCGGGGATCAACAGCGGATTTTCGCCAGCGATGGCCGCACCACCGACGCCACCCGCCGGGGCGGCATTCCCGCTAACCGTCGCGGTATTGCCGCCGTTGCTGAAATTGATGTTGAAACCACCACCATTATCCGCGCCGCCACCAACCACCGGACCACCGGGGAAGGTATTATCCGGCACCGCCGCACCAAAGCGGCGCCATTGCAGCACTTTTGCATTGGTAGGACGTAGGCTGAGCGTGACATACTTCTTATCAGCAGATGCGATCGCCTGGACATCAAGTACCGTGCCATAAGACAGTACCGAAATGATCGGATCGTACTGGCCCTGCACCACGTCATAGTCGGCGATGTAGGACTGCTGATTCATGTTCACAAGATGAGCCTGCTGGCCGTTGAACATCGAAAGATCCGGCTCAAGGATGATGTTGCCCTTCCGCTCCTTTTCGACCGCATGCAAAATTGCTGATGCATAGAGGTTGTTCGAAATCTGCCAAGTTTGCGCATTGAAGCGGAAGCCTTCGGTCGCAGAGTTGTACGGCAATTTGGCATCTGTGCCGTAACTTTGCAGCTGATTGTTCACCGCCGCAGCGCCCACAATAGCACTGCCAGGAGCTGCCAAATAAGCACCGATGCTGGAGGGCGTGTTGTTGTTCACCGTTTGGCCCGGCAGCGGCACGATGGCGGGTTGGCCCGGACGATTCGCCCCGGTGAAGTTCTGCCAATCGACGCCGATTTCTTCCAATGCACTGTTTTCGATTTCGAGGAACTTCACCTTCACATGAATCTGTGTGCCTTTCTGGTTGCGCAGACTGCGCAGCAGCTCGGCGACCTGCGCATGCACATCGCGGCTTTGCGTGACGACCATGGAACCATTGATATCTTCAATGGTGTTGGTCTCGTTCCACGTATTGGGCGCAACTACTTTCTTAATGATGTCTACGAACTCGCCAGTTTCCGGCTTTTCGGTAGGCTCAACTGGCGGCAGCAGTTTCGAGCCCTGGCCGCCCGGTTCAGGGATGTCGAGATCGGGACCGGGGAACGCTTGCATGGCGTGGGTGAGGTCGCGTACGTCGTACAGCTTCATAAAGGACTCGCCGCGGACGCCCTCCTGATTGCTGATATAGATCGCCTCATCACGCATCGCATAGTGCAGGTTGGTCAGCTTCATGATGAAGTTGAGCACGAATCGCAATTTGAGTTTTTCCGCCTTCAACGTCACCGGCGGCGGCGTGGTTGCCAATACCTGCGGATCCAACACTAGGTTGACGCTGGTGATGCGCTGGAGGAACACGACTACGTCGGCAAGGTCAGTGTCCTGGAAGTCGATGGTGACTTCCTGCTCAAGCTGATCGTCGATATTCTTGCGCCAGTTATCAGTCTCATCTTCCAGGCCGCGCACCGGGGCGCTGCGGCGAGCGTCGATCTCTGGCCAATCAGCACTGTAGCGGATTAATTCGAGCTGCGGCAGCATGGCCGAACGAATCGATTCATTGAGCAGTTTATGCTCTTCGTCCCAACGGTCGGCGGTGACCTGACGTAAATAAACATGCCGTTCGCGCCGGCATTTGACCAGCAGCGACGAAGCCCGGTCTTCTGCACGATTTATTTTCAGCACTTGTTCGCTCAGCAGAATTGCTTCGTCATAATCGCGACGTTCTCGAGCACGCTGCGCGCGATTCAACATTGCATCGATGCGGTCGCGTTCGAGCTTCAGACTGAGGTCGCGCAGTTCCTGTTTATGCTCGGCCGCGGCCTTCGTCTGCCCTGCTGCGACTTCCTGTTCAGACTTAGCGCGCCGGCCCTGCGCCTCTTTCGCCAACGATTCGGCGCGACGCATTTCCACTTCGCGACGCGGATCGGTGTACGGCAGCGATTCCAGACGGATCACCGCAAGTTGAAACTGCCGCTCGGCATCGTCGAAGGCTCCGGCGGTCAATTGCTTGGTGCCGTCTTCCATCAACGCCTGGGCTTCGCCCCACAGTTGCTGCTGACGAACTTGTAATTCGTCGGCTGCCCGGTCGATGGCAACGCTGCGGGTGTCGCGGCTGAGGCCGGACATGGCACGGGCCTCGTCAAGCGCTTTGCGATAGAGCGCGTTGTCGGGCGCATAATCGACCGCGACGGTCAAATCTTTTAGTGCATCGTCCAGGCGCGCTTCCTCGCGCGCTTTCATGCCGCGCACGTAGAACGACTGCGCCGCAGCATCACGACTAGAGCGGGCGGCATCGGCGACGGCCAGTGCGTCGTTAGCCGCAGGGACTGGCGCCGGAGCCGGAGTATCCGCCGCGGTCAAGCCACAGACAGCAAGCATGGTCAAGGACAGGCCGATCAGAGTCGGGCGGGTGGATGCAATCACAGCAGGGCCTCCAGTTCGTCATAGGTGATGATGGTCGCCGTCGCCAGCAGGTACAGCTTCGTGCGGTCAGAATACCGCCCGCGCTTGCCAAAGAGACGGCCAAGGAAAGGGATGTTGCTTAAGAATGGCATTCCGGAGCGCGCTGTCTGCTCGACGGTGTCATTAAAACCACCGATCAATATGGACGACCGGTCGGGCATCTGCACCGTGGTACCGGCTTCGCGCACGGTGACATTCGGCAGTTCTATCGGATAGGGCGTGCCGATCACCACCACAGCGCCGCCATTCACACCGCCAGGATTGATCACGCGTGGGGCAGTGATGAGCTCGGTGAAGAACTTCGCCGAAGCGATGGCCGGCTTGAATTCCATTGTCACGTATTTGCGATCAGCGCTGACCATTGGCTTGATGTCCAGATTGACACCGATGCTAAGCACCGAGATCTTAGGATCCAGATTCCCGGTAACAATCTCGTAGTCAGAAATGTAAGCGATTTGGTTACCTGAAAAAACATTTCCGCGCACGCCATTGAGCGTGGTGAAACTGGGCGCATTGAGCGTCCGGATCTTTTCTTTCCGCTCGAGTGCCTGAAACACTGCCGCCAACTTGGTTTTACCTAAGAGCGCCGCACTGAGATTGAGCCCAGTGCCCAACGTTGCCGGACTTGGAGCAATCGCGGTCGACGGGAGCTGATTCGCGAGCCTGGCAACACCCAGTGCGCTATTGTTGACGCGCGCCAAGCCGTTGACGCCACCATCAATCGGTCTCAATAGACTAATATTCTGGCTCCAATCGACACCGATCTCTTCCAGGTAGCCGTCGCTGATACTTAACCAACGCGCGTCAATCTTTACCATTATGTTCTGCGCCTGTTCCTGCGCTCGGATGAAGGTTTCGAGCATCGCCTGCACCGACGATGGCGCTGTGACCAACAAGAGATTGCCGCGAATACTGATGCCATTAACGTCGCTAGCCCAGGTTTTTGGACTGACCGTGCGCTTGATAAGATCGACGACTTCTTCCGGGGTCACAGCCTTTTCCGCCGCGGGCGCGGCGGTGAACAGAGTCAAACCACCGCCACTACTACCGCTAACAGAATTGAAGGCGACATCGCGCCCAGGCTGATCGCGCCCTTGAAACGTCAGCGCGGTTATATCAAAGGCGCGCTGTACCGTCTCGACCGCGGCGGTGGGTCCGATGAAGACCGCGCCGTTGCTGAGCGACCAGCCGGTGTTCATTGAGCGCGTGACCCAATTCAATGCATGGTCCAGACGCATATTCGAAGCCTTCAGCGTGACCAACTGTTCTGGTCCGCCAAGAATCGCCGCATCAATTACTAGCGTGATCGCCGCCTGCCGCGCCAGCGCATTCAGCACATCAATACCGCTTTGCTGATCAACATTGAGCGTGATGCGTTTTGCCAACCGATCGGTAATTTCCTCCTGCCATGCGGGCACCGCGGTAGCAAGACGATTACTGGCATCACGGGTACGAATCCGCTCACCCCAGTCGTGGGGATAGATCGGCATGCCATCGAAACCTTCCGGCAGCATTTCGTCATGAATTCGTTCGGCGACTTCCTGCTTGAGCTCGCGCTCGCTACTTTCGGTATCCAGACAGCGCTGCTTATGGGTCTTCTGGATAAGATCAGAGAACAAGACTTCCGCCACTGGCTCACCAGGATACTCGCGCACCAGCACTCGGGCCTGGGCCAAGGCGAGCTCTATATGGCCGCGGTCGCGGATCGCCTGAATGCGCTCAATCCGTTCTTGTAACACGCCGTGCGCGCTGGCCGCCTGCGCGCTGGTGGTGGCCTGTGCGATGGCAATCGCCTGCGTTCGATCGGCGCGTAGATGATTGTCCTTCTTCAGTACCGACTGCGCTCGCAGCGCGGCAAGGTCGACTTCTATCGCCGCCAAAGCCGCAGTTTCGCCGGCCTCGGCCAAAGCCGCGCGTATCGGCACGAACAACTCGATGGCCGCATCGAACTGGCCCTGGTCGGCAAGCTGCACGGCGTGGATGCGCGCCTGGTGCAGATCGGCCGCCAATGCTTGTAGGCGCAACTCCGGATTAATGGCCGCCGGCGCCGTGGCGTGTGTTGGTTCAGCCGTGCGCTGCGTGTTGACGAGCATGAGTTCGGCGCGCAACCCAGCATGTCCCGGGACCAAGCGCAAGCCATCTTCGCAGAGTTCTCGCGCCCGCTCAAGATGCGTCCGTGCGCGCTCAGTCTGTGCTTCGACCAGCATGGCTGAAGCAAGTGCATCGGCCGGAGATGCCGCTTCCAACGGCATCTCCGCCGCGTGCAATCCAGGTAAAGCCACCATCAACCCTAGCGTAAAGATAGCACAACACGCCCAGACCCTACGGGCATGGGTGACCGACGTCGGCCAGAATGTGGTGCCAACTCGGATCACTGGAGCGATTCGATCTCGCCCAAGTCAACAACCTTGGCGTTGAGCAGATACATCACTTTGCGGCTTTGGTCGTAAGTGCCATTGCGGCTGAACAGACGGCCGAGGAACGGAATGTGACTTAAGAACGGGATGCCGGTGTGGGTGCGTTGCTGCAGGGCACTGGAGAAACCACCGATTAGCAGACTGGCCTTATCAGGCAACATCACGCTGGAGCGCAGTGTGCGCACCAGCACGTTTGGCAATTCAAGGGGATACGGCGTGCCGATCACCACGACACCACCGCCGTTTACGCCGCCTGGATTGATCACGCGCGGGGCGGTGATTAATTCGGTAAATACGCCTTCCAGGTTTACCGAACTGGGGCGAATCTCCATGGTAATATACTTGCGATCTGAGCTGACCACAGGGCGAACGTCAATAATGTCACCGAAGCTAAGAACTGCGATCTTGGGATCGAGGTTGCCAGTGACGACCTCGTAATCAGAGATGTAGGCGAACTGCGTAATGAAGGCGGCATTCGCGCGCTGATTGTTATAGCAGGTCATTTCCGGATGATTCAGAACCCGTAGATCGCTTTCCTCTTCGGAGGCGGTGAAGATAGCATTGATCTGATCGGTGCCGAGGAAGTTGAACGGGCTTTGCGAGACCTCGAGTGTCATCCCATGATTATTCTGAACGGTGTTCGACAACGCCGTGTAGCCAGGATTGACCTGATTGCCGGGCAGCGCCCGCGAGTTGTTGAGCACCCCGACGTAACCAGCGTTGTTATTCACCCGCGTGTAGCCGGCATTGGTATTCGACGCGAGCAGATTCGGATCGCCCTGCTGATTGCGATAATCGACGCCGATTTCCTCGAAGAAGCCTTTGCGCACGTCCAGTAACCGCACATTGACGCTAACCTGCAGCGACTCCTGTTTACGCTTCGCGTCCAGCAACGAATCGATCAGCGAGTGGATCTCTGGCGTACTGGTGACGAATAGGGTCGATCCGCCACGCTGCTCGATACCAACGCCTTCCAATTCCCAGCTCTTGGGCGCGACATTCTTCTTAATGAAATCAACCAGCTCTTCCGGATTCGAGCGCTTGTTGCCATTCTCCTCGGTCTTACCGCCCCCGAAAAGATTAATGCCACCACCGCCACCACCGCCACTGGCGTTGTAGGCTAATTCCTTGCCGGGCTGATCAGTAACCGGCGAGATCAAGTCAGTGATGTCATACATGCGCAATACCAACGCACCGTTGATGGCCGTATCACTGATATAAAGCGCCTGATCCTGCAATGCATAGTGCAGACTCGTCAGCTCCAGGATCCACTTCAAGGCATACTTGAAACGCATGTCTTTCACTTTGAGCGTCACCGTGCCGCCGCCCTTTGCCGCCACCGACGGCGCGACCACAATGTTCACGCCGGTAACTTGGCGCAGAAAAGTTACGACTTCTTCGAATCCCTGATCCTGAAAATCGAACGTGACGCGCTGCTCCAGGCGATCATTGAGCGCCTGCATCCAGGGTTCGATTTTGTTCTGCCCGATTTCGCGCGGCTTGCGCAGTTCGCGCCTGCTCCAGTCCTCAGGATAAACCAGCAATTCGGTCTGCGGGATCAACGATTTATTGAGCTCTTCGTTAAGGCGCGCCTGACGCTCGAGCGATTGATCGCGATAGCGGTCGTCAAACTGGAAATGACCTTCGCGGCGCGCCTTCAGATATAGATTGCGCGCATCGTCGCGACGGCGATCAAGCTCATACGCATTCCAGGCATCGACCTCGGCACGGCGGTAATCCTTGCGCTCGAACGAAACTTTCGCGCGCCGGATTAATTCATCGACTTTGGCATTGAGTGCCTGCTGTTGCAGATCGGATTCTTCCTTCGCTTTCACAACCGCGCGCTCGCGGTCGGTCTTGGCGTTGTCAGTTTCGGCCTTGCGCGACGCGGCGCGGGCCTCAAGCCGCTTGCCAACCACTTCCGCCGGCAGTTTACCCCAGTCGAACTGATATGGGAGTGAGCGCAGGCCAACATCGACGCGGTCGTAGTCCAACTCGGCGCCGGCGAAGTCTCCGACTGACATCTTACGGTCGCCGCTGGCCAGCAAGGCCGCCAGTCGCACGGCGGCTTCCTGCGTCTTCACATCTTGTAGGGTGTGGAACCAGGTCGCGGCCATTTGCAGGCGATTGTCGCGCTGACTGAGCACGGCGAGCACGTTCTGCCGCAGTTCTTGCGCCTTGCCGCTAACCGGATTCAACCGCACCGCGGCTTCAATCAGTTCCTGCGCTTCAGCAAAATGCGCTTGGCGGTATTGCGCCAAGGCCTCGGCGTACTTGGCCTCGCTTTCCAGCTGCTCGGGCGTGAGCTTGCCGTCGGCGTTGGCCACTTCCTTCTGCGCATCATTCCAGAACTGCGCTTGATCAGCGTTCAGACCCACCGCCGGGGTCGACACGGGCGCGGCCACCGGCTTCGGGCTGCTTTCGGCACTGTTCATGGTTTGCGTGGGCAGCAGCGCCAGCGCCATCAACAAGGGAGTCAGGGGCAGGAGCGTTCGGCGCATGGCGAATCCTCGCAGGAACAGGGCGGCTTCCGTAGTGGTCACGGAAGAGGCAACGGACGGCTTCCGACTAAGTCAAAGCCGGAAACGAATGAAGTGGCGGACACTATGCACGGACATGATGAAGAAATGGCGGCCACGTGGGCCGATAACTTCGTGTCACTCACGGTCTTCGAGACGATCACCGGCTTGGCCGCGGTTGCGGGGCGGTTGGCGAATTCGGCAGCACAGCGTCTGGAGAAGATACCGGTGGCTGCTTTCCAGTAGCAGGCGGCTTCGGCGATTCCGTCGGTGGCTTCGGCGCCGGTTTGACATCGGGCTTTTTCGGCGTTTCTTTTGGCACTTCGGGTACCGGCTCGCCGGTGGCCGCGATTCCCTTGTCGCCGTCAGGATCCAGATTCTCGGTGCAGACTTGGCGTTTGCCCGGCTGATACCAATACAGACGGCCGTCAGGCAGTTCGTAGTACGGCGTATCGGTCGAATAATAGGCCGAATCTTTGGCGGCGAGATCGACCAGCGGAGCTTCTTCCGGATTCCACTTCTTGGGCTCCTGCGGAATCAGCGGCAACTGCTGAAAGCCGACCGGATTGTCGCGGAACTCTTTCGGCTCATCATATTGGCCTTTGAAATTGGGATAAATCACACCATTGGCAGGGATCACTGGACGAATGATGCTTAGTTTCGCCAATTCGATGATCGCACCCGTCTTGGTGTTTTTGAGCACCACGACATCGGTTGAAACCTCGGACGAAGCCGTCGACATCTCTATATCTTTCGCCCTGCTATTCGGACGCGCCTTTGGCCGCAGACTATAGTAATAGATGCGCTTGATTTCACGCCGCATCTCGGCCACTTCGAATGGCGTGGTTAGATCCAGATCTTGCGGAGTCTGACGCGGATCCGCTTCCTTCGGCAGGAGTTTGTTCTGCAGTTTTTCGCCGACCTTCAGGCCTTTGGGCACCTTGAACGCGACCGGTTCCTTCAACCACACCGTCTTGGTTGGATCGGCCTCGGTCTTGAACTGACGCGTAACCAACATCAGCGCCTTCATCAAAGTCGGATCATTGTCATCCGGCACAAAGCCTTTGAACGCGAAGCGCACTTCGGCCGAGGCCAGCACCAGCACGTCGTCGCTGTAATTACCAGTGTAGACCAGCTCACCTGGCTTCAGTGCTACGCCTGCCGGCAGCGGTGTCTTACCGCCTTTGAGGAAGCGCTTCACGGTCGGCGCGTCGGACTGCTCAAGTTTCTTCGCCAGCGCCGCGAGTGCATCAGTGTCGGTGTCGCCGTCATAGGCGCCGGCGACAACCAACACGGATTGATCACCGGCCGCGCCGGTAAGCGGATGGCCAGTGGCCTTCGCCACCATACGTGCGCGGAAATGATGGCGTTCCCAGGCCTCTATCGCGTCGACCGTTATCTTGCCTTTGAGCGCTGTGAGTTTTGCCAGCGGGATGAGACCATTATCGGTGAGGTCTTTGACTTTCAGTGGCTGCCACGGCGACTCGCCAATTTTGAACTCGATCTGCACCGCCAA
Organism: Planctomycetota bacterium; assembly: GCA_038229115.1. Classification (GTDB taxonomy): domain Bacteria; phylum Planctomycetota; class UBA11346; order UBA11346; family UBA11346; genus JBBROQ01. The sequence goes on from JBBROQ010000030.1 coordinate 15,848, forward strand.
CTGCTCGGCGCCGTTGACGATGGTGCCGCCATCACTGCGGCTCCATTCGATCTTGGGCGCGTCCGCGATGCGGCGATCGGTCGGACGAGAGCCAGCGGGCAGTGTGATTTCAAGCGCGATGCTGCCGATGGCGTCATGGGCGGCGAGCGTCGGTGCCAGTAATTCGTAGATGTACGGGAAACCTTTACCGACCCGACTATCGACCGGGCCGATGTCCGGCAGCGCAAAGATCCAGGACGGATAGCTATCGGTTGGCAGTTGCGCGCGGAAGCGCTGCTTCATCTGCGCGAGATAATCCACCGGCTCGGTAAGCGTGGGCGGCTTTTGGCTGCTCATCACTTTCTGGATACGATCGATCTTTTCCTGGATGGTGGTCTCGTTGGCTTTCTCGGGACGGATGCTCGGATCACCGAGCACGTCGTACACCATCCAGCCACCGATCACAGCGACTACCGCAACTACAACCTTTTCCGCGTGGGCGATGAGCAGTTCTTTGGGGCTCATGGGGCGGCGCCTTCTTTCTCGTCTTTTGCGGCGTCGGCCGCATTCCTGGCCACGTTCTTCGCCGGTGCCGGCCTGACTTTCACCAGCGGTGCCGGTGGTTCGTAGGTCTTGCTGCTGTAATCCAGCGCCACTAGGTCAAGCTTAGCAGTCACGGTTTCCGACGGCACGTCCTTGCGCTCGCCTACGCCGTAGGGCGTCTTCGGTAAAAGCGTACCGCCGAGCATCACGAATAGCGGCCGTTCTTCATCGGCATTATTTTCCAGCGCCGATTGCGTGGCCAACACCGCACTCAGCGGCCCGGACAGCTCTACGGTGACCTTGACCAAGGCGAGGCCGTCGCTGGGCATGCTGCCAGACATGGTTTCATCCCATTTAATCGCAGTAATTGCAGCCTGTCGCTGCTCGCCGTCGGGTACCGGCACTTCCGGACGGCCGGTTACCGCATTGGCGCGATTCGGCTGACGGGCGGCGAGCACGATCTGCGCGATCTGATCGACTACGCGATAACGCAGGGTCAGGCGTTCATGCTCGCTGGCGGCCGGCGGCGCTTCGCCTTTGGTATAAAACCCAGCAACATCGCGCGAAGCCTTGGTCACGGTTTCGCTGTCGGCGACTGCGGACACCGCACCGCTGATCGGCACCTGTAAACAATGTGCCTCAAGCAGCGCCGCAACCACCGACGAAGTGCGAGCTTCGTAAGACTGATACCACTGGAACAGGTCGCCACTCTGTGCCACCGGATCGTGCAGGACCTTGCTGCGCTTAACTAGGTACGCGGTGATCTCTTTCAATTGCGCGCCATATTTTTCGACATGGGGCTTCAGTACCGGCTCCCAATATTGCGTCACCAGATAATCGCCGGTAAGCGATTTGATGTGCTCGGCCATCTCCGGATTGAACGGCCCAATCGGATCCGGGTTGCCCTTTGGGCCATCAGCACGCGCGCTGAGCTTAACAAGATCGCCATAACGGGTGTCGATGTCAGCCTTGACCTCAGTGGCAGAACGTCCACCAGTGTCGGTGGGACTTACCATCAGCACCACGCCGAGTTCGATCAGCAACACCACCCCGGCGACGATCCAGAACAGATAGGGTCGAAGCTTGTTCACTTGCCGGCCTCCTTGGCTTTGCCGCTAAGCTGACAATCAAACACCGCAATGTCGCATGGGACGCGCTTTTCCTCGCGAACCGCCACCTTGTCGCCTTTGTCATTCAGATGATCAGTATCAATATAGTAATAAGATATCGTTCCGGGCAGTTGCTTAATGGCCTGCACCTCGGCAAACAACGTCGCGCCCTGATGCCCACTTTTCAGATATGCTGGAACTGGCAGCGCGCGCAGCGCGGCCAGCACCCGCGTAACCACTTCGTTTGGCTTTGCGACTTTAGGAATCGCTACTTCGACCGTCACAGAGCGCGCTTGCGCGAACGGTGCGAACGGACTGCCAGCACGGACATCGAAGGACGGCAGTTCGATCTTCTGCACATAGATAGCCTGCAGTTTCTGTTCGGTCTTATTGGCAACATCTGGCAGTGTGCCGACCTCCTTCGGAAAGCTGCCGAGTTCCTTCGTCAGGGCCTCGACAGTTTCGATTACGCTTGAAAATACCGCCTTGGTGACGCCTTTTTGCGTGCCGTACGGCGCATAGACCGACAATTGATTGGTCAGTGGCGCGACCTGATCCAGCAACGCTTTCGATTCTTTAACTTGGTTAGCGTTATTATCGGCGTTGTTCTTGATCCGACTCGCCAGTGTCGCGTTACTATTCAGCACTTTGCTGGTCACCACATAACGGACGCTGAATGCCACCGCGATGATGGCAATAATGGCGACTGCTGCCCAACGCTTAGTGTTCAGTAGTTTCTGGATGCGCAGTTGGCTGGGCATCAAATTGACGTTGGCCTTTGCCACGCCGGTGGCCTGCAGGCACAAGCCAACCGCCACACCTAACGATTGCAGATCGTGCAGGAAATGTTCGCGCTCCATCCCCGACGCGACCTTGATCTTATCCATGTCCTCAAGGATGTTGATCGTGTAGCGTAGACGTTCGGCGAGATATTCCGGCAGACCAGGAAGACGGAACGTACTGCCGCTAATGACCAGGTTTTCGAGCTTGGCGCTGGCGTTGGTATTTTTATAGAAACCCAGGCTACGCTGCACTTCGGAGGTCAGTTCGTTTAGACTGCCTTCAATTACCTTGATGATCTTGTCGGACTGACGGCTGTCGCCGGTCTGACGCTTGAGCGTTTCGGCCTCCTCGAACGACACGCGAAACTTCTTCATGAATGCCTTGGTGATGTCGTTGCCGGAAACCGCCAGAGTGCGCATCCACAACGATTCACCCTGATACAGTACCAGATCGGTGTTTTCCGCACCGACATCAAGAATCATCACGGTTTCGTCTTCTGGAAACACCTGATCGAACTTGACGAAGTTATAGAGCGCTAGGCTCGACACCGAGATGCCGACCAAGTTCAGCCCGGATTGCTTGCAGCGATGGATCAACTCCTGCGTAACTTCGCGGCGTACGGCAAAGAGCGCCACGTCGTTGCTGGAGCCATCAGCGGACGGGGTCAGGTGATAACCCCATTCGATTTCGTCAAAATTGCCGGGGATCTGCTGGCGCGCTTCCAGCTCGACCATCTTGTCGACATTCTTCGGATTCAGGATCGGGATGTTCACCGAGCGCGTTAGCACTTGGCGGCCAGACAGCGCCGCGACCACTGGCGTGTTCTGGAAATCCTCACGCAGCGCCAACGCGCGCAGGCCTTTGACCACCGCTTCATCGCGGTCGCCGCCTTCAGGTACATTTAAAGGCTCGATCGCGTAGCCAAGCACCGTGACCTCGCTGCCGCTGCGCGACAGCTTCACGGCCTTGATGCTGGAATGCCCAATGTCGAGGCCCCAAGCAACCGGGTATTTATCCATAAGGCTTTATCCGACGAAGTGATGCGCTGGCGGGCAAAGGCGCTGACTTTAGACGTGTCGGCCGCAACGGTCAAAGGGACGCGCGCAGCCGCTGAACGTTGGTGTGTGACGACGACGGGCGGGTACGTCAGCCACCGCGTCGCCGCCAACGCGCCGGCGGGACACCAAATTGGCGCGCGAAAGCACGTGTGAAACTGAAGCGATTGGCGAACCCACAGCGCACCGCGATCGCGTCCAGACCTTCATCGCCAAAGGCCAGTGCGCGCGCCGCCGTGGCCAGCCGGCGCTCGGAGACATAGGCGGCCGGAGACAGTCCCAGGTGCCGGCGGAACTGCCGGATCAGATGATCGGGTGAACATCCAGCGATTCGCGCCAGCGCCGCATTGCCACGCACCACGCCAGGATCGGCCTCGATATGCGCCAGCACCCGCCCCAACGGCCCGCCGTGCAGAGCGCCTTCCGCTAAACGCTCACGCTGAGCCGAAGGCAATGCGGCGACCGCCTCGGCAAGCACCTCGTCAACAACGCTCCGTGCGGCCAACACCAATTCAGGGCCGACCGGCTCG
>JBBROQ010000031.1:0-19573 GCA_038229115.1 Planctomycetota bacterium
ACCTCGCGCTGCGTGACGAACTACGGCGCTTGGTGTTGATCCACAAAGACGAAGCGAGGCGCGCGGCCGAAGCCGCGGCGAAAAAATTACACATGGACGCGCAGACGCTGCCGGATGCCTGGGTTGGTGAGGCGTACAAGGCGCAACTAAACGCGGCCGGGGGCTCGGGCGAATATGCCTTCGCGTTGGCAGACAACGCTCCGACCGAGCCAAAAACATCGGGAAAGCCCGCAGAAAAAGCACCGCCGCCGGCGATGCCCGCTGGGCTGGTGCTGGCTAGTGACAGCGCCATCAGCGGCACGCCCGAACACGCCGGCACTGAAGCGCTGCGTCTCGCGGTGCGCGATCACGCCGGCGCCACCGCCACCGGCGCGGCGACGCTGACCATCTGGCCGACGCCCGGGATCAGCACCATGACGCTGCCCGAAGCGATCGTGAATCAGCCGTATCGCGCCGAGCTGGCCAGCGTCGGTCTGCCGGCGCCACTTTGGCAGGTCGACGGTTTGCCGGATGGCCTGCATGTAGAAGCGACCGGAGTGAACGCGGCGCTGGTCGGGGTGCCGACTGAACTCGGCGAGCATCCGCTCAGCATCAGCGCTGAAGACGGCGCCCATCGCGCGACCAAGACCTTCACGCTGCTGGTCAGCGATAGTTTTGCGCCGGAGCGCACGGTGTTGGAACCGGCAACCGTGTGGGCGCCGTACCACGACCGCATCGGCGTGCGTGGCCCGGTGGGCGTCTATCGCTGGCAGGGCGACAGCGTGCACGGCTTGAGCGTTAGTGAGGACGGCAACGTTACCGGCACGCCCGACGCATCGGGCGAACTCACGCTGAAAGCCACCATCACCGCCAGCGACGGACGCAGCCGCACCGCGACGCTCACCATCAGCGTGCATGCACCGCCGGTGATCGAGGAAGCACAGCCGATCACACTGACCGCCGGCACGCCGGTGCAGCGGCCGCTCAAGGAATCTGGCGGGACGCCACCGTTTGCGTGGACGATTACCGACGGCGCGCTGCCCGCCGGACTGCGCCTGGATCCCGATGGCAGCCTGCGCGGCGTCGCGACCACGCCGACGGAAACGACGGTAATGGTCGGGCTGAAGGATCGTTGGGAGGCAGCCACCTCAAAAAGTATCGCGGTGAAAGTCGACAAGCGGCCGGACCAAAAGCCGCCCAAGGAAAAGGACCAAGACCAGAAAGACCAAGACCAGAAAGATCAGGATCAGAAAAAATCCGACGAGCAGCAGCAAGACCAAGCGCAGAAAGATCAGAAAAAAGACGATCAGAAGGGCGACCAAAAAGACGGACAGAGCAAGGACCAAGCCGAGCAGTCGCCGAAATCGCCGGACAAATCTGGCGAAAAACCCAAGGACGGCAAACCACAGGCCGATAAAAAATCCAAAGACGAAAAGAAAAACGGCCAGCCGGACGACAAAAAGTCAGACGACCAAAAGAACGACACTACCCAAGCCGAGAAACAGCAAGCCGGCAAGGACAGCGGCAAGCCGCTCGCCGGCAGTGACCGCAAAGCCCAGGACGCCGAGCACGCGCAGCTGCTCAACGAAGCCGCGGCCGAGCACTGGCTTGATCAGTTGCCGAAAGCGAAACGCGAAGTGCTGCGCTATCAGTTGCTCGACGGCGGCGAACGCGCGCCGTCGCGGCAAACGCCGGAACAACGCGCACAACCATGGTGAGGTTCCTGCTGCGCGCCGTGCTGCTGCTGTTCGCACTGGGCTTTGCGCACAGCGCAGAAGTAACCGTGGAACTGCCCGAGCATTTGGTGCCCGGCGCGGTGATGCAGGGCCAGGTGATCATCACCGATCCAGCTACAGCGGTCACGCGCGTCGATCTGCCTGCGGTCAACGGCCTAACCTGGGAACTCCAGGGCCAGACGCAGAGCACCACCATGATCAATGGCTTGGTCACGCGTCGCGATATCCGGGGTCTAGCCCTACGCGCTGATCAGGCCGGCGAATTGCAACTACCGGCAATCACCGTGCATTTGCGCGATGGCAGCACCCTGACGACGGCTCCGCGTGCGCTCAGCGTCCACGCCGCAGATCCGGCTTTGACCGGCGACGGCGCGGCCGAAGCCAGCTTCGCGCCCAGCACCATCGTGCCGGGCGAGCCGACCACGCTGACGTTTCGTTTAGCCCTACGCGAGGGCACGGTGCGCACGTTGGGCGTCGCGCCGCCGACTGGCACGGTGGTGCTGGGCGAACGCACCGATGAGAAGTCATCGACCATCGGCGCGGACGGACAGCAGTGGACGGTGTTTCTGTTTCACTGGCGTCTGACCGCGACCGCGCCGGGCGTGCTGACGGTCAGCGGTCAGCAAGAAGTGCTGCAACAAATCGGCGGCAGCTTTTTCGACGATCGCGTATCGCGGCGGCAAATTCCCATCAAACCCGCGACGCTGACCATCGCGAGTCTGCCCAGCGTCGGCCGGCCGGCAGATTTCACCGGACTGATCGGGCCGGTGACGGTCAGCGCACAATTAGACCGCGCGCGCATCAGCGCCGGCGAAGGCGCGCGCTACAGCGTGACGGTTCACGGACAGCAAGTCGATCTGCTGCGCCCGCCGGCGCTGGCGCTGCCGGCCAACGTGCAGGTGTATGCGAAGGACGCCGAGACGCTGCCCGACGGCCGGCGTTTTGCGTGGGATCTGGCGCCGAGCGCGCCCGGCCAAGTGACGTTGCCGGCGATTGCGTTCAGTTTTTTCGATCCGGAAACGCGTGCGTATCGCCGCGCCGAAACGCCGACATTAACGCTGACCGTAGTCCCCGGCCGCGCCGCGAGTCTGAGCATCACCGGCGCCACCGCACCGACGCCAGACGTCAGCAACACACCGGCAATCAGTCCGCCCAGCGCCGTCTTGCTGCCACTTGAAGAGATCGGCTTCGAGCTCAGCGCGCGACAGCAACTGATCGCTGGCGGCGCGACGTTCGTGGTCGCGCTGTTGGCAGCCGTGGCATGGCCGCGGCGCGGACGCCGGCCCAGCGTGCATCGGGGCCGCGCGCTGGCTCAGGCGGTGCGCGCCAACGACCTGGACGCCATCGCGCGCGCGTTGCAGGCGTTGACGCCGGTGCTCAGCGATCCGGCCGCCTGCGACGAAGGTCAGCGCGCCGCCGCCGCGGCGTTGGCGCGCGCGGTCGATGCGGCGCGCTTTGGTGGTCAGCACATCGGTAAGGGCAGCCTGCGCCCGTTGGCGTCAGTGCTGGAATCGCTGCCATGAAAATTTTATTTTGGTTACTGCTATGGGCGATCGCGGTCTGCGCGTACAGCGCTGAAACGCCGGTGAAAACCGGTTCGTTTTCGACGTTCTCCTGGACTGACGCCTACGCGCGCGGCTGCGCGGCGGCCACCGCGGGCGATCGCGGTACCGCGGCAGTGGCACTGTTGGCGGCGCATCGCGGCGCGGTGCTGCGCGATGAACCGCGCGCGGCACTGCGTGCCATCGGCGTGGCGCTGCCGACGACGTGGTGCGAATGGTTAGGCCCGCTGGCGGCACCGGCGCGCGGGTGGAGCGGATTGGCGCTGTGCGCGCTTGCCGGACTCGCCCTGGGGGTCGGGCTCGGCCTGCGCTCCGGACGTCGTTGGGCGCTGGTGATCGGTGGCTTGGCGATGCTGGCGGTCGCGCCGGGATTGGCCGCGGCCAACCTCGACGCGCGCACGCCGTGGGCAGTGACGCGCACCGCGACCGCGCTGTTCGATAGCGGCGGCGCGCTGCTGCAGCCGTTGCCCGCAGGCACCTTGGTGCGCACCGGACGCACGGTGGCGACGCAAGTATTGGTGACGCTCGACGACGGCCGCCGCGGTCTGGTGCCGAGCGCCGATCTGGCGCGCTGAAACCCCGCGCTGCTGCTGACTTCATCGCCGGCGCAGGCGTGCACACTGCCGCCATGCCCGCGCTACCCACGACCCTGCCCGACGTCGATGTCGATACGACCACGCGCATCGCGCCGCGCTGGCATGTGGTGCTGCTCAACGACGACGACCATACTTATGACTATGTGATCGAACTGCTGACCAAAGTGTTCGCCATGACGGTAGAAACCGCGTTTCAGCGCGCTTGCGAAGTCGACGCCGCCGGGCGCAGCGTGGTCGACACTACCTCAAAAGAGCGCGCCGAATTGAAGCAGGAACAGATCCACAGCTTCGGCCGCGACTGGCGTCTGCCGCGCAGCCAGGGCTCGATGACGGCGGTAATCGAACCAGCGGAATAGCACGGCTTGCGTGGTGCGAGGGGCGTTCTGCTTTGCGCCCAAAATGCGCGCCCGCGCCTTGCGCGGGGTCCGCCACACACGCTAATCCGCCCCCCATGACTACTGCTGCCAAAACTGTTCCTTCATTTGCCGAACTCGGCCTGCCAGAAGCCCTGGTGGCGATGCTAACGGCGCGCGGAATCGCGACCCCGACGCCGGTGCAAGCCGGGGTAATCCCGCATGCGCTCACCGGCGGCGATTTGCTGGCGCAGGCCCGGACCGGTTCCGGCAAGACGCTCGCGTTCCTGCTGCCATTGGCGGCCCGCATCAACGCCAATGAGATTCGTCGGGCGTGGATCGTGTGCCCGACGCGCGAACTGGCGCAGCAAGCCGCACGCGAGGCCGACACGATTCTTGGAGCAGGTAAATGTGCGGTGTTGGTCGGCGGCGTGCCGTCGTATCCGCAGGTAAAAGATCTGCGCCGCGGCGTGCCGCTGGTGATCGGGACGCCCGGGCGCATGTGCGATCATCTGGCGCAGGGCAACCTGAAGCCCGACGCCGAGATCGTCGTGTTGGACGAAGCCGATCAGATGATGGACATGGGCTTCACCGAAGATCTGGAACGCTTGGTGAAAGACTTGGGTGAATCGGTCGCGCGCTGGCTGTTTAGCGCGACTTTCCCCCGCCAAGTGCAGCTCGCGGTCGATCGTTGGCTGGACAAACCGCGGCAGGTGCGCCTGGACACGCAGTCGGCTTCCAGCCACGTCACCCAGAAATACACCATCGCCCGCCGTGGCGAGGAAATGGCCGCACTCGCGCGTTTGCTGCACATTTTGGAGCCGGCGCGCGCACTGGCCTTCGTGCGCACCCGTGACGACGTCGAACGCACCGTGCGCGCCATCGCCGCCGAAGGCATGGAAGCCGCCGGCATCAGCGGCGATCTGACCCAGGAAGCGCGCGAACGCGTGTTGGAACGCTTCCGCGCCGGGCGCTTGGCAGTGCTAGTCGGCACCGACGTCGCCGCGCGCGGCATCGACGTCCCGGGCGTCACGCATGTGTTCAACCTGAACATGCCGGTCAGCGCCGAATCGTACATGCACCGCATTGGCCGTACTGCGCGTGCCGGCGCTGACGGCGAAGCCTGGACCGTGATCGGGCCGCACGAACGCGCGCGTTTCCAACGCATGGCGTCAATGGCCAAATGCCAGCCGCAGGAAGTCCCCCTGCCGACCGCCGCCACGATCGTCGCCGCCAAGCGCGAACGCTTGGCCAAACGGGTGCAAGATTCGCTCGGCGAAAAACTGAGCCTGCCCGCCTCGTTCACGCCACTGGTGAAAGAATTCGGCGCCGAAGCCGTGCTCGCCGGCTTGATCCACCGTCTGATCCCCGACGCCGCGGTGGAAAAACCGCTGCCGCCAATGGCTCCCCGCAATGCTCCTGCTGGCCGCGATGGCGACGGCCCCCGCGGTGACCGCACCAGCTACCGCAGCGGCGACGGCCCCGGCGACACCGTCAGCGTGTTCATCGGCCTGGGCCTGGACGACGGCATTTCACCCGGATCCGTGGTCGCGCTGCTGTGCCACCAATGCGGCATGACCGGCAACGAAATCGGCCGCATCAAAGTCCTCGCTCGCCACAGCCTGGTCGCGGTCGCCCCCGGCATCGCTGACCGGTTGCTTGACCATCCGCTGCATCACCGCGGCCGTGCGGTGCCGGTGCGCGCCGATCGCATGGGTGCTGGCCCGGATGCCGGTCCGACCCGCCGCGGCCCGCCGCGCCGCGACGACCGCTAAGCATACACAGACGCGTCGGACCATCCGACGCGTCTGCATACGCTCGACGTTGATCCCGTCATTTGCAGTCGATGCGCCTCACCCTCGGCGCATGGACTCCGGCACCTGTTGCACCGCCTGCGGCACCACGGTCCACGTTGTCGGATCCAAATAACTCCGTTCACCCAATCTCGCGACCGCGCGTAATTTTTGCGGGTCGGGCAAACCGGTTTGCGGATGCGCGATTGTGTCGCTGACATGCGCGAACTCGACGCGCAGGATCACCAAGCGGGTTTCGCCGATGTCGATAGCAGTGTGCAGGCGGCATTCCAAAGCGATGTCGGCGATGGCCAGACGCGGTGGGCGAACGCGGGTACTGGGGACGGTGACCAAGCCCAAAACTTCAGCTTCGCTGATGGATGACGCGTATTCAGCGCCGCTTTGATGGACGTTGGCGAGTTGGCCGGGCGGGACCAGATGCACCACGGCTTCGCCATTGGCGTCAAGGTTGCGGCGGGTGTCTTTGGGTGGGTCGCGGTGCGCGATCGCGACGCTGATCGTCAGCGGCTCGGCCGAGACGCCGTTGAAGAAACTGAATGGCGCGAGGTTCACCGTGCCGGCGGCATTGATGGTAGTGATCCAGGCAATCGGGCGCGGGACGATCGCGCCGATCAGCAGGCGATAGCGCGTGGTGATGTCACAGGTGGCCGGATCGAATACGGCCATGATCGGATCAGTGCGTAGCGGGCGCGGGCGCGCGGAATTTCAGCACTAAAACCTGCACAAACGGATTGCCACCCACGGCCGGGTCACGCTTCACATACAACAGGCACGAACCGTCGTGGTTCCATTCCGGGTTGTCGCCGTGCTCGCCCAATTGCGTCGGCTCGCCGCCGCTGCGCGTCACGATCCTGATCGCACCGTCGTTGCCGGCGACCGCGATCAGTGGCTGCGTCGGATGCGCAGAACCACCGTGCGCGTCAGGGGCGATGATGCGCGGAGCGGCCTCCGGGCCGTCTATCATCACCACGTCGCAGCCCTGCGCCCACCATGGTTTGGTGAAGGTCGGGTCGATGACTGGCTCTTCGCGCAGAATGGTGACCAGCAATTTGCCATCGTTGGTCCATCTCGGATCTAAGGCGCGCTTCACTTCGCTGATGCGGCCTTTCCCCCATTGGATCACCAAATGGCTGCCGGCGGCTTTGCCGGTCCAGATGTCTTCCTCGATCACCGGGGTTTCCTGCCAGCACAACCGCTCAGAGCGGCGGTCGGGGGTGGGATAAAAACCAATGCCCAGTTCCTCCATCACGCCGTTGGCGTCGATGCGCACCATATGTTCGGCAATCTGTGCGTAGACATGGCGCGGACCGACCCGTGGACGGAAGCCGTATTTGTACAGCAAGCGATCGGACGGCTTATCGCCTTTGAGCGTGACGACGGTCAGCCCGTCGCTGCTGGGCACGCGTCCGCCGTCGCCGGTCTTCACCATGTTGGCGCGCGGGCCGAACACGAACTGAGTGCTGCTGAGCCACTGCGGAAATGCGGCTTCGCGCCGCGCGTCGTTGGTGAAATAGGCCTGCGTGCGCGCGGTGTCGTCCAGGACTTCGAAGCCGCCGCCGGCGCGCACCAGGATTTTATCGTTCAGCGGATTCCAAGTCGGCTGCGGCAAGGGCGAGCTGCATGGCCAGCCATAACTGCGGATCACTTCGATGTCTGACGGCTGCGCGGCGCGCGGTCGCGCGGCACAGGCTGCAAAAAACAGGGCGACGAACACAACCAAGGTCAGCAACAGGAACGAGCGCATGGCAATCACGGTGTCGCGAGCGGCCCGGATGCGACCGCGACCGTATAGCTGTCGATAGTGATGAGCGGCACACCGGCCTGATCCAATACCTGATGTATTCGACCATCAGCATCGGCGACAACGTGGCACGGATTGCCAGCCAGATCGACCTGCGCGCCGGTCCAACTGACGTTCAGTTTTTCCTGCACCCGCGGCCCAAACAGATCGACCGCGCGCACCGTCGCGCTGCTGTCCGCGCGCCAGCACAGTGCCAATTGCAGCGGCGCCAATTGCACGTCCCACGCACGCGGGCCGGGCACCTCGCGTGCATCGGAACGCGGCGCTTCATTCGCGGGCGTATCGAGCTCGCGTGTAACGCGATAACCTTTACCAGTCGCTGCCGGCACCACCTGGGTGAGTTTTTCGCGCCCGTTCCAGGCCACAATGTGCGCGGCGGTGTCGATCAGAATGAATGGACAATCACTGTGCAGCGCACCGGCGCTCAGCGCGACTGTCGGCGGTTCATAGACCAGTTGCAGTACGCGTTGATTGCCGAACGCCGGATCCTTTGGCAGCAATTTGGCCCAGAACGGCTGCGCGCGAAAAGTGCCGTGCAGTTCGATCGCCTGATCTGACAGCAACGTTGGTTCGGCCGCGAAAGCTGCGCCGACGCAGCACAGCGCCGCACCGGCCACGCGCATGCTTAGTGACATGAAAATGTTCATTCGCCCCTCCGTCGCGTCAGCAACAACCACAGCAAACCGACCGCGGCCAAGCCCAAACCTAGATCGCCACGGCGAGTGCCGGGATGCACCGGGCTGATGATGAACGCAGTGCCGATCGGATCGTTCGCGCGGTAATGCACGCTGACGCGCCGACCGCTGTCGAGCAATACTCGCGCCCACTCCGCCGCCTGTTCGTTCGGCACCACCGGATCCGCCACCATGCGATAACGCGCATCGGCCAAGCGGCTGGCAAAGCTGCTGTATCCGGGCGTGGTTCCTGCTCTCGATGCCGCCGCCGTGCGCGGCACACGGAAATCATAGATCATCGTCAGCCGCACCCGATGCGCGTCGACCGGATCCGGCAGCACTTCGACGATGCGGCCATCAGCCTGTTCGTGGGTCAGGTACAGCCGCATCTGCGGCCAAGCCAACAGCACGCCGATGAGCACCAAGCCCAGGCCAATGATTAACGCCGTTAAGCGCATCAGAGCGCGCCTATGTCGCGTGCCGTGCCGACCAGCGCTTCCGGCCGTTTCGCACCAACCGCACCGATTGAGGACCATCGCATAGACGGGGCAGCTTCAAGATCGCGCCGCGCGCTTCAACTCGGCGGCCGCGCGTGTCAGAGCCCGCTCTTTTGCGTCAGCGGCCAACCAACACCGCTTTGCCGGTCTCGTCATTCACCGGGCAACCCTCGCCCAGATCCTTGCCCGAAAACTCGCCCAGCTCCAAACGCAGGCGCAAACCCGTCTGCACGCGCGACGGCAACGGTTGATGCTGATGCTCAAGCACGCACGAGCGATGCACGCCGCCCCACAATTCGCACAGGCCGCGATCCGCTTTCACCAGTTCCAAATTGCGCGTCCACCCGTGATCGATCAGGCCGTGCCGCAGCCGCGCCAACGTGCGCGGCTCGATCCGCACTTTGCGCCAATCGGCATCCAACGGCCGCTGACACAAAAACCACGTCAGCAACCGCGCGCTCTGCGCCTCGTCCAAACCGCCCCAATACGCGTGCTCGTTGTCGCGCACTTCCACCCACGGTTGATTGCGACCTTCCGCCCACGCGACCAACGCTTCCGCGCCCGGCGGCATGCCCGCATCGCGCGGCGCGCCGGCGAAAATCAATGTGCCGCTGGCCAAGCCTTCGGTCTTCACCACGCGGGAATGCGCGAATAATTCAGGCAACTCCACATAGGCGAGATGATTGGCGCGCACGCCTTCCAACTGCGGCTGCGAGCCATCGGCTAACAGCCAGCCACCGCGAATGCCGAGTTCCTGCGCGAACAGCATCGCTGCGAAAGTGCTCATGTGCGACACGCCAATCACGCGCGAACCGCTGCGCGCATGCGCGTGATAGCCAATCAACGTCATCGACCAGTTGCTGAGCGCCATGAGCGGCACGCTATGAACGCAGTCACCAGCGGCAACCCGGCGCGGAGCAGAACGCACGCGGCCAGCAAAGCCCACGCGGCCACAGTAGAGCGCACGTGCAAACAGCCGCGCGAAGCGTGGCTCGTGCGGCGCTGAGCATGCCTACGCTGCGCCACTCACCTTAAGCCGTCCCCCTTTCCACCGCGATCCCGCATGCACCTCTATCTTCACGTCCCCTACTGCGCCGCGAAATGCCCGTACTGCGATTTCAATTCGGTGGCCGGACGCGAAGCGGAATATGCGCGCTATGTCGACGCACTGCTGATCGAAGTGCAGCGCCTGCCGCGCGGGCCATACGCGACCGTGTTCATCGGTGGCGGCACGCCGTCGATCCTGCCGGCGCGCTTGCTGGCGCGGCTGCTCGCTGGGGTGCGCGCACACATCACGCTAACGGCGGATTATGAGTGGACCTGCGAGGCCAATCCCGGTTCTGCCGATGCCGAGCGCTTTGCGGTCATGGCCGAACACGGCATCAATCGCCTGAGTTTGGGCGTGCAATCCACCCACGATCGGCATCTGAAATTCCTCGGCCGCGTGCATAACGCCGGCGAGGCCGAACTCGCGCTCACCCTGGCCCGCGCCGCAGTACCGCGCGTCAGCGCCGATCTGATCATGGGCCTGCCCGATCAAACTGCGGCCGAACTCGCCGACGATCTCACGCTGTATCGACGCCACGATTTGGAGCACGCCTCGGTTTATCATCTCACCTATGAACCCGGCACCGAGTTCCATGCCCGCCGCGCCCGCGGCGAATTGCGCGACATTGATCCAGCACTCAGTCGCGCGCGTTTCTCGCAATTGCACGACGCGCTGCGCGCCCTCGGCCTGGAACCCTACGAGACCAGCAACTTCGCCCGCCCCGGCGCCGAAAGCCGGCACAATCTCGCCTATTGGCTGCAACGCGATTATCACGCCGCCGGCGCCGGAGCCGTCAGCACCATCGCCGGCGTCCGCCTCACCCGCGAAAAACACAGCGGCCGCTACATCGACGCCATCACCGCCGGGCAGGACGCGATCTGGAAACGCGAAACCCTGACCCCCGCCGAACAATTACGCGAAGCCTGGATGCTCGGCCTGCGCCTGCGCCGCGGCGTGCAACGCGCGCGCCTACTCGAATTAGGCGATGATGAAACCCGTTGGCTGCCGCGCGCGCAATCGCTCGCCATTGAAGGCCTAATCGCGCTCGACGATACCTCGCTGCGCCTGACTGATGCCGGCGTGCCGGTGCAGGATGATGTGGCGATTTGGCTGATGCCGTGAGCGGGCTAGCTGTGGCCATTCATTCATCATTGACATAACAGCGAGACAGACGACCAATTACACTATGCTAATTTACAGCAATAAATTACCTCCCCGGCCAATAACCGGCGCCCGTTTTGTTACCCAACGAACTCATCGGTGACAATTGTGATGTTTAACATCTTTAAAAGATCGCCAATTATATCAAAAATACAAGTCGAATGGATTATGGAAATGTGGTCGAATTTTGAAAAGGTCCTGCCTGGCGATAAATCATTATGCCTGCCGACTCCGAAGTATTATGTAAGTACGGATTTCGTTGATGCAGAATCCGAAGATCAATTAATTAGATATTATATGAATAAAACAATTGAGCATATGCAGTTGGATACTTTTGACTACCTCATTGAGCCACATGCAAGCGCTAGCGGAATTAATCAAGAAATTGCCACAATGGGAGGAATGAGCTCCTCTAGTCCGGCGGGAACGTACAGCCAGGAAGAGAATGGTCTTCCATTTTTTTCATACGACCCAATATTATTTGAAAATCCAGTCGATCTTATCTCCACTTTAGCGCATGAGATTTCCCATCACATCATGCATTCACATCAAATTCCAATTGCCGGCGGCAGCGGTCACGAAGAAATCGCAACAGATTTATGCTCAATATATCATGGTATGGGGATATTCCAATTACGGTCTTCCCTAAGAATGGAAAGCTGGATGTCTGGAAGGATGTCGGGATGGTCAGTAAATCGCTCTGGATACTTATCGGTAAATGAATCGGCATATGCGCTGGCGGTATTTGCCCAGAAGAGGGGCCTGAATAATGATTTGATACTGAACCATCTATCCGACATGCATGTCAGAAAATTTACCAAGGCCTGCAAACAACTCTCACGCGATGCCAATAAGGTATAATAAATAACTGAATCATCAAAGACACGAACACTCTATTCGGTATTGTCCTTTAACGCTTCTGACACTACTCGGTTTTTAATGAAAAATTCCACCAACCTATGATTCCACCAGCATTCAACCAAGACGATATTCTCGGATTTATCGGCACACTTGCGGGCAGCCGTAGGATTTACAGCGATATTAATGTGCAGCCAGATTCCATAAAGAAGGAAAACAACGTTATTAGCAATGCTGAATTCGAGATCGTAATAGAAAATACGCAGCGTCAACTGTTCGTGATGTCGAAGGTCGCTAAAGCTCGCGATTCTGAAAAACATGGGCTAATCGACCACCAAGACATCATAACAGAATTTTCCAAATAAAGCGCTGACTCGACTTGACGCCAAACGCGCGAAATGGCGCGAGTTAGGTTCGCTCTAACATCCAAAATAGCAGATGTTGGCACGGAACCACTTCGCTCCAAATGGAGCCCGCTTCATTTTACGCCCGCGACAATTTCCCCGCGCAGAACGCCAATTGCAGCTCCTTCTCCCCATGCCGATCGAAGGCGATAACAATCGCGCGCGCGTCGCGCGGGCCTTTGCAGCGCACGACGGCGCCTTCGCCGAACAAACTGTGCAGGACGCGTTCACCCGGCTGGAAGGGATCGTCGCGCAGGATGTGCGCGTCGGGGTCGGCGGCACTCTTATGTGCGGGGAGCTGAGCAGGCAGTTTTGCGGCGCCTTTGCTGAGCGCTGAACCTTTGGTCAGCGCGCCAGCGGCCAGGGCCTGATCCAATAATTCGCGGCCGCGGCCGGCGCGGGGGCCGAAGCGGTCGTCGGCCCAGGAACGTTTCGGTTCGATCGGCGGCAATTCGCGGCGGCCGGTGGCGTCTTTGGCTTCGAAACAATCGCTGGGGATTTCGCCGAGGAATTGGCTGAGTTCGTTGCGATTAGTTTGGCCGTACTGCATGCGGCAGCGGGCGCGCGACAGATACAGTTCGGTCATCGCGCGGGTGATGCCGACATACATCAGACGGCGTTCTTCTTCGAGGTCCGCAACATCGCCCATGCGCTTGAGCGGCAGCACGCCGTCTTCGCAGCCGGTGACGAAAACCACAGGAAATTCCAGGCCTTTGGCCGCGTGCAAGGTCATCAACGTGACTTGATCGCGATTCTTTTCCTGCTGCCGGCCGGCGTCGGAATCGGTGACCAGGGCGACCAGTTCCAGGAATCCACCCAGACCGCCGTCGGGGCTGGCTTCGTGAAACTGTTCGGCGGCGGTGATGACTTCGCGGATATTGGCGATGCGTTCGTGGCTGCCTTCGCCTTCGTCTTCTTCGTCGCGATAATGCGCTTCCAGATTGGTCAGTTCAATCACGCCGCGCACGCAGGCTTCGGGATTTTGCGGCGGCAGTTTGCGGATCATGCGAAAGATGCGCGCGAATTGTTTCAGCGGCGCGGCATTGCGGCCAACCGCGATGCGTTCCAGTAAATCGTCGCGTTCCAGAATTTCGTACACGCCCAATTCTTCGTCCTGGGCGAGCGTAATCAGCGCCTCCATCGTTTTCTCACCCATGCTGCGTTTGGGCACATTGGCGATCCGTTCGATCGCGACGCGGTCGCTGGGATTGATGAGCAACTTTAAATACGCGAGCAGATCTTTCACTTCGCGCCGGTCGTAGAATCGCGTGCCGCCAACAATGCGATACGCAACGCCGCGCCGACGCAGGCCGTCTTCCAAAATACGCGACTGTGCATTGGTACGGTAGAACACGGCGAATTCGGCAAGTTTTCGGCCTTCGCGATGCATGCGCTCGACCGCGGCGGCGATCGCCCAGCTTTCATCCATCTCGTCATCGACCGCCAACACCGTGATCGGTTTACCCTCGGCATTAGCACTGAAAATGGTTTTGGCTTTGCGCCGGGTGTTGTTCGAGACCACGCCCTGCGCCGCGCGCAGGATGACTTTGGTCGAGCGATAGTTTTGTTCCAGCAACACAACTTTGCAGCCGGGGAAATCGCGCTCAAAGTTCAGAATGTTTTCGATATCGGCGCCTCGCCAGCCATAGATCGCCTGATCGGGATCGCCGGTGGCGCAGATATTGCCGTGACTGCCCAACAGACGCACCAAACGATACTGCGCCGTATTGGTGTCCTGATATTCGTCGATGAGGATATGCGGAAAACGTTCGCTGTACCGCACGCGCAAGGCTTCGTCGGCTTCGAACAAGCGCACCGGCCGCACCAACAGATCATCGAAATCGACGCAGCACTGTTCCTGACATAGTTCTGCATAGCGCGCATGGCATTTCATCGCCCAAATGTCGCTATCGTCGACGGCTTCGACTTTGCTGATATTAATCAGCTGATTCTTCCACTGACTGATCCGATGCAGAAGTTTCCGCGGATCGACCATTTTCGGATCCAGGCGCAGATCTTTGTACACCTGTTTGAACAGACGTTTTTGATCGTCTTCGTCCAGCACCGTGAACGGATGAGCGAAACCCAAACGCGCTTGTTCGAGTTTCAAAATGCGCAGTCCGGCGCTGTGAAAGGTGGTAATCCACGGCGTTTTCAGGCCCAACAGGCGCTGCACGCGTTCCTGCATCTCGCCCGCGGCTTTGTTAGTGAAGGTAATCGCCAGAATGCGATCGGCGCGCGTGCCGTGCTGAATCAGATTCGCGATGCGATGCGTAATAACGCGGGTCTTGCCCGAACCCGCGCCAGCGACCACCAACAATGGTCCGGCAAGGTGCGCGATGGCTTCGCGCTGTGCATCGTTCATGCCGGCGAAAACGTCGACGTTCATCGCGCGCCGATTTTCATGAGCAACGCGGCATGCCGAACTTAATCATCGAGTGTGACCGGCAGCGCCGCGCCGCCCAGATGAACATGATCGATCAAACGCACGCCGTCGACGAACGCGGCCGCAGCCAACACACATTCGCCGGTGGCATGTTCGACTTCGGTCAGGTTCGGCATTGCCACTACGCTGGCGTAATCAACTTCGACGCCCGGGTGCACCAACAGCTCGTTATAAACTTGCTCGGTAAGTTTGTTCACGTCGATTTCGCCGTTTTTGAACAAGCGATTGGCGCGTTCCAAACCGCGCGGCAAAGACAGGGCTTTGTCGCGGCTATCACCGTGCAGACGACGATTGCGGCTGGACATTGCCAGGCCATCGGCTTCGCGCACGGTTGGGCCGACTTCGATCGCGATCGGCAGATTCAAATCCGCGACCAGGCGATTCACGATCATGACTTGTTGCAGATCTTTCTGTCCGAACACCGCCAAGTCGGGTTCAACAATATGAAACAATTTGGCGACCACCGTGGCCACGCCGCGGAAATGTCCGGGACGCGCCATCGCGCACAGGCCTTCGACCAACGGCCCGACCACATCGACGAAGGTGCAATAACCGTTGGGATACATCTCGGCGGTGGTCGGCAGAAACACTGCGTCGACGCCGGCGGCTTCCAATAACGCCAGATCCTTTTCCAAGGTGATTGGATATCTCGCCAGATCCTCGGGATTGTCGAATTGGGTCGGGTTCACATAGATCGACACCACCACTGCGTCGGCGCCGCGTTTGGCCTGACTCACCAATGTTAAGTGGCCCGGATGCAGCGCACCCATGGTGGGGACAAAGCCGAGCGTGCGCCCGGCGCGACGCAGGTCGCGGCTGTAGGCGCGCTGGCCTTCAATGGTCGTGAACTGTTTCAACGGAACTCCGTACAAGGTGCTGCCGAGCTATTTGCGTCCGCGGACTGCGCCGCAGAATCCGCGCGAATCAGACGGTCAAACACGACGCTCAAGGAGCCTTCCATGCCATTCGTCACCGTCCGTATCAAGGGAGCGGAAGGCTATACCCGGACCGCATTGGGCAAGGATCGCATGGTTGTCGGCCGCGCGTCGGCCAACGATCTGCCGGTAAAACACACCAGCATCTCGCGCGAGCATTTTGCCTTCGTGCGCGAAGTGGTTGGCGATCAGGAATCGTGGTTCGTCGAGGACCTGGGCAGCAGCAACGGCACCTGGGTAAATAAGGTCAAAGTCCAAGGCCGCCACGCCGTGACCGAGAAGGACATCGTTAAGGCCGGTCAGGCGCGGTTGACGTTCCACACCGGCGAACTGAGCGAGCCGGAGGCCGCGGTTGAGCTAGCAGGTGGCGACGACGACGGCCCGCCGAGCGAAATCCGCCAGCGCCGCGAAGGCGATCCGCCGGAAGCGATCCCTTGTCCGCAGTGCGACGCGTGGTTTTCCATCGCCCATCGTTTGGCCGGCGACAGCATGCCGTGCCCACGGTGCGGCCACGCGGTCACCGTCCCAGTCCTGCAATCTGCCTGAGCTTTCTGGCTGATTTTTCAGTCTTTTCCGTGTTTTCGTTCACGCCCTGCGAGCTGCTGCCATGCCCAGCGACGATCTGACCCCGCTCACCAATCAACTCAACGAGCCAGCCGTGCCGCTGCCCGAAGCGGCAGCTCTGCTAAAGGCGGAAGCGCTGCTAAAGGCGGAAGCGCTGTTAAAAGCTGAGGAACTAACCGTAGCAACCGCAGTACCCAAGCCTGCGCGCCTGATTCGCTGGGGCGGTGTGATTACCCTGCTGGTGCTGCTGCTGTTGCTGGTGCTGGCGATCCCATTCCTGCTGCAACCCGCACTGGAATCGGCGGTGAAAAGCGCGCTGCGTTCGCAGGGTCTGGAATTAGCGCCCGAGACTACCTTCGGCATCAGCGTGTTCGGCGGACGCATCCACGCGGACAATCTTAAGCTGCGCGAAATCGGCAGTACGAGTGATGTTGCCACCGCCATGCGCTTGGACGCGGATCTCGCGGTGATCGCCAGCATCAGCCGCGGCGAAATCATCATCGACGAACTCGTGCTCGCGGATCTCGGCGGCAATTTGCGCCGCGGTCCGACCGGTTCGGTGCCGGTGATCACGCCGAAGAATGAGCCCGGCTATGACTGGGCCAAACTCGACTGGTGGGGCTATGCGCAGAAAGGTTTGAAGAAGTACCGCGACTGGGCCGATCAGAAGCAGGCCGAAGAAAAAAAAGCTGAAGAAGAAAAGAAGAATGGGAAGCCGAGCGATCCTACTGCGGGAAAATCAGAACCGCAGAAAACCGAGACGCCTGACGCTTGGCCGAAATCAAAAACCTATCAGCCCACGCCCACCGGCGGCAGTAGCGTGCCGCGCGTGTTGGTGCGGCATCTGATTGTGTCGTTCGCGAAAGTGCATCTGCCGGACGAATCACCGTTCGACCTGACCGGCGGCAAAGTCGAAGGCGTGAATGTGGCGCTGACACCGGCCACGGGCGAACCGATGACGCTCACTGGCGCGCTAACCACGCTCGGCGCCGGGCCGGTGAATTTGGATGTCGCGCGCCAGCCGGATCAAACTGGCACATGGAAATTAGCTGCGCCCCAGGTGCCGTTGGCGGCCTTGTCAGATGCGAAGATCTCTGGGCCGCAGTTCGCTGCCTATGGCGCGACCGGCCTAGTCGATCTGCATGTCGACACCGCGTGGACAGGCTGGAATTTACTGGGCGATATCACCGGCAAAGTTACGGGATTGAACTTGGCGCCGACTGCCGCGGCTGGCGCGGAAACACAGCGCGTGGCGACCTACGTTAATCAGCTTAAAGGCCAGCCTCTGACGTGGCCGGTGAAACTCGGCGGCATGTTATATGCGCCGACCATCACCGACAGTGGGGTCGACGAAGTGCTCAAAGGCGGCGCGCTCGATGCCGCCAAAGGCCTAGTCAAAGACAAGGCCGGCGCGGAGGCTCAGAAGCTGCTCGACAAACAAACCGAACAGCATCCCGAGCTAAAAAAGGCCACCGACGGCCTCAACAATCTCTTCAACCGGAAGTGACATGTTTGCCATCTATAAGCTGCTACGCGGTCTTATCCGCGCGATTTTTTCCACTGCGGCCCCCTGGCAAGTTGCGATCGCGGCATTCCTGGGCGTGATGCTGGGATTGTTGCCGCTGCGCGTCGATCATATGTTGTCGCCGTTGTGGCTGGCGATCTTCGGCCTCGCCCTGGTCATCAATTGCCACTTCGGTTCAGTGCTGGTGTTCATGCTCGCGGGCAAATTGCTGAGCTTGGTGCTGAAAGGCCCAGCGGTCGCGCTTGGCGAAGCGCTTGATGGTTTCACGCGGAGTTGCGCGGACATCACCGTGCTGCGCCTGAGCGGCTGGTCGAACACGGGCCGTTTGGGCCTGACGCTGTTCGGTCTGATCCTGGCGCCGATCGCGGCAGTGGTGATGTACCGCGTGACGATTTGGGTGCGGACGAAGTTGAAAGAACGGCTGCTGGCGAATCAGCGGCTGTTGAAGGCCGGCAAGCTCGCCAACAAGGCATGGATGGTGCGGGCGGTGTGCTGGTTCTTCGGGCTCTAAGCGAACGCATGCATTTTTACCGACTGTTGGCGCTGTTCTCCTGCGCCTATCTGGCTCACGCGAGCGATGCGCTGATCAAACCCGGCGAAGTCTGCGCCGTGATCGAAGGGCCACATGTGCGCGCGATCGTGCCGGCCGCGCAGGTCGCCGCGTTGCAGCCATTGGTGGCGCGCGCTGATGCGATCTATGCGCAAATGGCGCACGATGCGGGCTACACCATTAAGCAGCCGTTGGTGCTGCTGCTGACCGACGACACCGACAGCCACAACGGCTATTCGACCGTGGTGCCGGCGCCACTGGTGAATGTGCAACTGGCGCCGGCCAGTCCGGAATCGTTCATTTTTGCCGGCGACGAAGAACTCGAACGCACCATCACGCACGAGTTCACGCATCACCTAGGCAACGACCGCAATCACGGCTTCCGCCGCAAAATCGAATGGGTGTTCGGACGCGTGCTGCCGAATGAACCGCTGAGTTTATTGCTGTTTTATCTGTCGACGCCGGCGCATCTGACCATGCCGTCGTTTTGGCAGGAAGGCACGGCGCAGTGGGCGGAAACCGCGTACGCCGATCCATCGTCACCGTGGGCGGGACGCGGGCGCGATAGCATGACGCACATGGTCTGGCGCCTGGACGCGGCCGCCGGCGTCATTCCAGAGGTCGGCGATTGGCGCCTGACCTACACCCGCTGGCCGTTCGGGACCAAAAATTACGCCTATGGCTTGGCCTACACGCGTTGGCTTGCCGGCGCGTATGGCAACCGCTCGGTGATGTGGCCGTTGATTGAAAGTCAGGGCCGGCAGTGGGCGTTCGCGTTCACCGATGGCTCGGTGCCGGTGCTGGGTGCGGATCATGTGGAGTTGCTCGCGCGGGCGCGCGCGGCGCTGCTCACGGAACAACAGCAAAATCTGGCACTGATTCGCAAACAGCCGGTGACAACCCTGAAGCGTCTAACGCCGGTCGATTGTCGAATGAGCGCACCCGCATGGCTGCCGGACGGCCGCGTGATGCTGGCGCTCGACGCGCCCACTGACGATCCGCGCGTGGCCACCGTGAGCGCCAACGGCGACCTCGAAACAGGCGCGCATGCGTGGTCGCTCGGCGCGGTA
>JBBROQ010000032.1:0-19485 GCA_038229115.1 Planctomycetota bacterium
CACCTTCACCTCGATCGTCGCCGACACGATCCTGGAAGTTCGCGACGGTCGGGTCGGTTTGTTCCCCGGCGACTACGCCGCGTATGTCGCGCGCATCGAACAAGAAGCCCGCGACGACCTCGGCGAAAAACCCGCCGGCGGTAAACCCGGCAAAGCAGATGGCAAACCCGCCGCCGTCGAATCACCCGGCAAACTACGCCAACAACTGACCACGATCGAACGTTCGATCGCCACCCTCGACCGCGAGAAACATCAATTGATGGAAGCCCTAGCCAAACCCGGCGGCTTCGACGCCGCAAAAAGCCGGCGTTTGGATGTGGTGGTGAAACAAGTCGAAGCGGAAGAGGCGAAGTGGTTGGCGGTCAGTGAGCAGTTGGAAGGCACTGACGGTTGAGCTTTCACCAAGTAGGTACGGTTTACCGCCAAGTATCGTGGCAATGATGGGCTACCTCATCCCCAATCGGAATCTGAAACATATCGGATGGCGGTGTTGGGTTAGCCTTGCCGGTGCCATGGCGACAATTCCATTTCTCGCCGCATACATGGATTGCTCGCCGACCTCCTGTGGCTGGCCTATTTTATTTTTTTCGACGTTGATCCTCTCCGTCGTTTCTGCCGTCTGCTCCATCTGGCCGATTGTGTATTTTAGTTCTGCTGGGCTAAAGAAATACCATCCGGCTCTGCTTTTCGCGGTGCTGATTCTCGCCTGGGATGCCAATGTTACTACCTTGCTCGTACGCAGCGTTTTATAAACGAACTCGACCCCGTCTGTTATATTGAGCGCGGTTTTTTCTGGCGACTGTTCCAGGTTTCAGGCTTGAAACACTTACCACTCAGGAAATCAAACCCGCATCCACCTTTGGCTGCTGCCCACGCAGGACGCTGTTGCCGTCGAACAATTGCCGCTGATCGATTGGCGTGGTGCTGAGCCAATCGCGTTCATCAAACTGTCCGGACTGTGCGTAGGCCGCGACGGCGTTGCCGTAGCAGGTGGCTTCGACGAGGGCCTGCGGAATGCCGCGTTCGATCATCAGCCGCGCGGTCTTCGGCACTGCCAGCGGATCGCTGACGCCCCAGTCGGCGCTGCTGTCGACGATGATGCGTTCGCAGCCGTATTGGCGCACGACCTCGACCATGCGTTCGTTGCCCATCTTAGTCTTCGGATAGATGGTGAATGCGGCCCAGAATCCGCGGTCCAAGGTTTCGCGTACAGTTTCTTCGGTGTTGTGGTCGACGATCACCATGCCCGGAGGCAGGCCGTGTTCGATGGCGATGTCCATCGACCGAGTCGTGCCGCGCTTTTTGTCGCGATGCGGGGTGTGAATCATCACCGGTAGTTTCAATTCTTTGGCGAGTTCCAACTGCGCGCGATACGCGCGTTCTTCGGCCGGGGTTTGATCGTCGAAGCCAATCTCACCGATGGCGACCACGCGTTCTTTCACCGCATACAGCGGCAGCAGCGCCAACACTTGTTCAGCCAGCGCTTCGTTGTTCGCCTCTTTGCTGTTCAGGCCGATGGTGCAGTAGTGCTGAATGCCGAACTGCGCCGCGCGGAAACGTTCCCAGCCGATCAGCGACGCGAAATAGTCCTGATAGCTGCCGACGGTGGTGCGCGGCTGGCCGACCCAGAACGCCGGTTCAATCACCGCGACCACGCCGGCGGCGCGCATCGCTTCGTAATCGTCGGTGGTACGCGCGCTCATGTGCACATGCGGGTCGATGATGTTCATGTCGGGGATCCTGCTTCGATGACGGTTTCTGCTATCGCGGGAAGACGTGATGGGCGCGCAAAACAAACGGACGTAGGTGGCATGTTCATGGCGGCGTGCCGGCGTCGGCGCGCCACCAACCAACCACCGTTCGCGGCGCGATGAACAGCCACAGGCCCAGGATCAGCTGCGCGGCTTCGCCGACGATGTCGGGCCACGCGTCGTGCAGGTACAGACTCAGCTGATCGCGCGTAACGATGGCGGTGGCGGTTTCGCGCAGGCACGCGGGCAGGGCGTAGGCGATCAGGGCCAGGCCGATAACGGCGCAGAAAACCGGCTCGACGGTCACGGGCGCACGCGGCATTTCAGGGGCAAGCCAATCCGGAAACAGCTTGGCCGCGAAACGATCCGCGCGTCGGATCAGCAGCATCGCGAGGATGCTCAAAGCGCTGCCGCTGAGCGCGAACGACGCGCCGACGATCCAGCCGTCGGCCGAGCGCAGGCCGGATTCGCCGCTGACCAAATAACGTAAAGTGGCGCCAAACAGCGGTAAAAGCAGGATCGCCTGCACTGCAACATAGATGCCGGCGAGGCGGAACCCGAGGGTCGCCACCTCGCGGCGGGTCATGCGCTGGCGGCCTCGGCGGTGGCAGCAACGGCGGGCAGATTCGCCCACGCGATGCGGCCGGCGCTGATGGCGCGGCCCATTTCTTTACGCGCGGCCATTTCTTTTTTCGCGGCCGGGCGCGAACACGCCGACAACGCCAACACCGCGGCGTGCTGGTCGATTTCGTTGCTGCTGTTGGCGAGCTTCACCAGATCGGCAACCGCGGCGTCATCAGCGTGCGCGCCGACGCCACGCCACAGCAGCGGCGGCACCGGGCGCTTGGCCGCGAGCCGTTCGCGCGCGTAATCGCACAGCATGCGCATCAGGCGCGTATTGCCGCGCGCGTCCAAACCGACGATGCGATTCAGGTCGGCCTCAACGAATACCGCTTTCAGAACCAACTGATTCCACGCGTCTTCGTCGAGCATTTTCGCCGGAAAGGGATTGCCGAGCGCGACCGCGATGAACACGCCGCGGGTGCTGGAACGCACGCCTTCGGCTGCACGTGCGGTCAACTGTTTCGCATGCGGCAGCAGCGACAGCCCTTGGTAGAGCGCCACCGATTCGCCCAGATCCGCCGCAGCGAACAGGCGATCCAGCACCGCCAACCACGCTTTCGCGTCGGTCGACGGGAACGCCAGCAGCAGGCGCAGACGCACGGCCTGATCCAGCGTCCAGGCGCTGACGTCGAGTTCGCGCAAGTCGCCGGTGAGCTGCGCGCGTTCGGCGGCGGTCAGCGATAACGCCGATTTGCCACAACGGCGCGCGGCCGAACTGAAGGTGAGGAAAAGTTGGCGTTCGCCGCCAGTGGCGGGAATGGTGCGCACCGATTCGGCCAGCCAGGGCCAAGCGCTTTCGGCGCGCGCACCCACACCTGAACCCAGGCGGGCGCGCAACCAGTTGTCGAGGATGTCAGCGTTCACGAGCATCGGCGCAGCCTGTGCATCCGCGCCGCCGTTCCAGTGACGCGCTGATCCTGCGCAGGCGCCGAGGACCACACCATGCGCCACACTGATGTTTTGCGCTGTTTCCTGGCCTTACGCCTATCGGCGGATAGCGCCGATAGGCTGACCGCAGTGGCCGAACGCCTGCGCCAATGGGAATTACCCGCGCAGTGGACCGCGCCCGAGGCTTATCACCTGACCGTTCGGTTTCTGGGCGACTGCGATCCGACCGAGGCCGGGATGCTGCCGTATGCCATCGCGCCGTTGGCTGAGGCGTTCCTGCCGCCGCGTTTGCGTTTCGTAGGTTTGGGCGGGTCTGGTGGGCGCACCGAGCCCAAAGCGGTGTTCGTCGCGGTCGATGATCCCGCTGGCGCCTGCGCGGATCTGCACCGCGACCTGAGCGATGCGCTCGATCTGTCGGCGGAACCTGCGTACCGCCCGCATGTCACCGTGTGCCGACCGTTGCCGGCGACGCGGCAGTCCTCTGCTTTACCGCTGTTTCGCGATTGGCCGCATTTGATGGAAGCGCACGGCGTCGCCGATTGGGGCGCGTGTGACGTGACGCATGTGGTGCTGCATGGGCGCGCGGGTCACGACGGCGACTATCGCGTGTTGGCAGAGTGGCCGCTGCGCTGACGCCGTTATCTGCGCCGATTCGCGCACGCCCGCACATCCGTGGTATTCTTCGGCGCTTGAACGGCGGGCGGCCTTGACGCATTCGGCGTCGGATTCAGATCACGCACGCCGTTGATTGCCGCTTTAGTCTGCTCGATTTTCCCGTCTCGAAGGATCCCGCCATGTCGCACGCCGAACACGCCAAACCTACCGATAAGCACGGGCCAGCGCTTGATCCCGCGCGCCGTTCGCCGCAGGTCACGCGCTTTGAAAACATGCTTTCGGAACGGGTCGTCGGTCAGGGCGCCGCGATCGACGCGATCCTGGATTCGTTCTCAAAAATCCTGGCCGGCATCCGCAATCCTGAGCGGCCGATTTTGACGCTGCTGTTTTTGGGGCCCACCGGCGTCGGCAAAACCGAAACGGTAAAGGCGCTGGCCGAGGCGATCTTCGGCAAACGCAGCGCGTTCGTGCGCGTGAACTGCCAGGAATTTTCGAGCGAGTTCACGGTGTCGAAACTGTTCGGCAGCCCGCCCGGATATGTCGGCAACGATGTCGAGCCGATGCTGTCGCAGGACAATTTGGACAAGCATCACAAAGAAGCCCAGGCCGAAGGTCGCGGCGTGTTTGCCGAAGGCGAAGGCAAGATCGCCAAGCTGTTTCCGCAGGTCAAATCGCACTACATGTCGATCGTGCTGTTCGACGAGGTCGAGAAGGCGCATCCGAAATTGTGGAACGCTTTGCTGGGCCTGATGGAAGACGGACATTTGACCTTGGGTAACAACAAGACCGTCGATTTCACCCGCTCGCTCATCATCATCACCACCAACGTCGGCGCCGAAGAAATGAGCGAAACGCTGCGGCACAAATCGATCGGCTTCGAAGTGCACAGCGACGCCGAGACCATCAATCAGGACATCCGCAAGAAAGCGATCGAAGCGGCAAAAGACGTATTCCCGTACGAATTCCTGAACCGCTTTGATGACATCATCTGCTTTAAGGTTCTGACCACCGTCGATCTGAAAAAGATCCTCGATCTGATGCTGCAGGATGTTTACACCCGCCTGTTGGGCGCGCAGATGCCAATGATTCTGCATTATTCGCCTAGCTATTTAGACAAGATGCTGGCCGAGGGCACGGATCCCCAATTCGGTGCGCGGCCGATGCGACGTGCGGTGGAACGGTTGCTGGTCGCGCCGTTGTCGCGCTTGATCGCATCAAACCAGGTCAAAGCCGGCGACATCGTCGGCGTGCGCGTGCGCAACGGTCAGCCGGTGTTCGTACGCGAAGGCTCGGACAAGAAGACGAGCGAGAGCAAGGTCCTGCGCTGAACTTTCTGCGCTGGCCCACGTGCACTAAAGCCTCGATAAACACCGAGGCTTCTTCACGCGACCTTCATGCCGGTCGCGGCCTACGGCCTTGGCAGCGTGCGCAGCGCGCGCATCCTGCCCGGCCCACGCCAGCGCACCCAGCGCGCTGGCCGAGAAAGCCTGACATGCGCATCCTGCCGATTTTCACCATGGTTTCGCTGTTGGCCTTAGTCGGTTGCGGCGACGAGCGTATCGCCACTGGCGTATTCATCGCCGCCGACGGTCGGGTCGTCGGCAATTCGGCGCAGAACACCCGCGACGAAGCACAGCGCACCATCAATCGGCAATTGGAACAACAGCTTGGCCCGCATTGGCGCGTTAAGGCGACCATCGCCGAATTGCCGGAATGGTCGGCCGGTCGCACCGACAGCGATTGGGTGTGGGTGAAAGCCACGGTCGCGGTGGAGGTGGTTGGCGACGGTCAGGCAGCGCTGTCCGTGAGCGCACCCGAGATCCAGCAAGCGGTCTTCGCCTACCTGCGTCCGCGCGTCGAACTGCCGAGCAAGCGTCTGACCGTGACCGTCGCAGCCGCCACCGATGCCGAGCGCTTTGCCGCACTCGCACCGAAACCGGTGGTGGTCGAGACGCTGGCGGCAACTCCGGCCGCGGTGCCGGCAGCAGTTGCCGCACCTGCGCCAATGGCGGTGCCGGTCGCGGCGAAACCCACCGGCGAGCGGCGATATGTGATTCAGACCGGCGATACGCTTGGCGACATCAGCACGGCATTTTACGGCTCGAACCAATACTGGAAACAGATCCGCGCCGCGAATCCGACGCTTGATCCCAATAGTTTGACGGTCGGCACCGAGATCGTTATCCCGGCGCTAACGCCGTAAAAATAGCCGAAGTCAGCAGCTCGGCGTTCGGCTAAGCGTCAGAAACTCAACCGCCCGCCGCCGCTGATGGTGCTTTCGCGCCGCACCACCTGACAGGCGCTAATGCAAATGCCGAAGCCAAGCCACGTGCCGAGCAGGCTGGAACCGCCGTAGCTGATGAACGGCAGCGTGACGCCGGTGACCGGCATCAATCCGGTCGCGACCGCGAGATTAATCGCGGCCTGTCCAGTGACTAAACACAGATACCCCGCGACCACTAAGCGCCCGCACGGATCTCGACATTGGCTGGCGGCGTACACGCCGGCCCAGCCCAAGCCGACAAACAACAGCAGCTCAATCAGGGCCGAGCCGAGGAAGCCGACTTCTTCGCCAATCACCGCAAAAATCAGGTCGGTGTGCTTTTCCGGCACCCAGCCCAAACGATTCTGGTCGCCTTCGCTGTAGCCTTTGCCCAACCACTGGCCGGAACCGATCGAGCTCATGCTGCGCTGCGTCTGATAGCCTTCGGTCAGGGCGTATTCGTCCGGGTGCAACCACGCTTGCACGCGTTTGTACTGATACGCTTTCGAGCCTTCCTTCGGCAGCATCGCGACGCCGCCGATCACCACCGTCAGCCCGAACAGGATCAGCAGCGTCAGATGGCGCATGCGCATGCCGGCGACGAACAGCATGCCGAACACCAGCGCCGGAAAGGTCAACGCGCTGCCCAAATCGTCCTTCGCCAGGATCAACGCCGGCAGCCCGCCGATCGACAGCGCCAACAGCACATGGCTGAACCGTCGCGGCTCGAAGCCCGGCGTGCTGATGACGCGCGCGCACGCCAACAACGTCGATAATTTTATCAGCTCGACGGGCTGAACGCGCAGCGGCCCCAGGACAATCCAGTTCGCTTGGCCCTTAATCGTCGGCACCAACGAAGTGCCGGCCGCGGCAATCATCATCAGCACCAACAGCAATCCGCCGACATACAGCACCGGCGCCAACTGCTTCCACGCGCCCAGCGTGATGTGGCCCGCGGCCAACGCCGACGCCAGCGCAACGCCCGACCAGATCAGCTGCAAGCGCGCTTCGCGGCCCAGGCCGTGGCTGGCGGTCGCGTCGTAGGTCGCACTCGCGACGAACAGCAGCCCAACCAGGTTCAGCGCCACCGCTACGAACAGCAGCGGCCACGGCACCAGCCGCAGGCGCAACGCGGCGATCATCGCGGTTCAGCGCACAAGCGCTGACGAACCAACTTTGCAAACCTCATCCGAGCAATTTGCGATACGCGACATATTCCTCCGGCAGCGGTGCCACGCATTCAATGCGTTTGCCGCTGCCCGGATGGTCCAAGCCCAGACGCTCGGCATGCAGCATCATGCGCGGTGGCCGGGGCAGTTGTTCGCCCGGTTTGGCGCGGCGATCGCCGTCGCGGAAACCGTACACGCGGTCGCCCACCACCGGACAGCCAATCGCCAACAGCGCGACGCGAATCTGATGCGTGCGCCCGGTTTCCAGCGTCACTTCCAATTCGGACGCGTGCGCAAAACGCTTCAGCACTTTGAAACTGGTGACCGCGTCTTTGCCCTCTTCGTCCTCGTCAACCACGGTGCGCCGACCGTCGTGACCGCGGCCCAATTTTTGTTTCAGCACATCCGCGTCCTGTTTCGGCGCGCCATGCACCAAACACCGATACGTGCGCCCCGCGGCCGAACCGGCGAACTGCGCCGACAGCAACCGCTGCGCTTCGCGGCTCATGGCAAAACACAAACAGCCGCTGGTTTCCTGATCCAGGCGATGCACCAGCCCGATGAATTTCACTTCGCGCTTCTGTCGCCGCCACATGCGCCGCAGTTGTTCCGGCACATGCCCGCGCTCGGGCTCATCGCCCGGCAAATGTTCATGTTTGGTCGGCGCCGACAGCACGCCGGCGGTCTTGTCGACCACCACCACCTGCGCGTCCTCATACAGGACCGTGAACGGCTTGGCCGTATCGACCACGCCTTCCTTAATGCGCGCGTTAAACGCCCGGTCGATGCCGTGGCGCAGATCAAGCGTCACCGCGCAACTCGCCGGCAGCGGATGCTTCGGCTCAACCTGCTTCACGCCGTCGATCTGCACCAGTCCGGCCATGATCGCGCGCCGCGCCTGATGCCGCGACAGCCCCGGCACCGCGGTGCTCAGCGCCGCAAACAGCGGCTCGGCCGGCGTGGTCAAAGTGAGACGATGCAGAACATACAGATCGGACATGGCCGCACGGTGCCGCGGCCTGGATGCACGCAATCGACGCGCGGCGGTTTAGGTCGCCGGCGCGGCGTGCTGGACCGTCACGGGCAAGTCATCGGCCACGTCCGGCAGCCACGCCACACGTCCGCGCACGGTCAGATACCATCGCAGATCGCCGCCGTCGCGCGCAACCACATCCAGGAGATCCGCGGGCAATGTTGCGTGCCGTTCGCCCTCGGCATCAACATCGATAATTTTCCATAACGGTAAAACTTTCCGCTGCGCACGGCGCACATGAAGAGCCTCGTCGTTGCCCTGGGGCTGTTCCTGAATTTCTTCCCGACACTCCAAGCCGAAGCGCAGATCCAACAGCCGCTGGCGCATCGTCACCGTCCACTGCACCTGCAATGCACCGCTAGGCCACAACGCGGCGGACGCCATTTTCACGCAGACTCGTGGCGTGAACAGCTGCTTCAGAAAATAATACATCGCCAGCAGCGCTAATCCGGCGCCAATCAACGCAAATAGCACCGCCAATAAAAACCCGCCTGATTGCCACCAATGGAACACGTCATCGGGAGCGAGCGAAATCTGCCAGAAAAAAGGCATCATCGACCGCCACACCACCGCGTTCCATGCGGCGGAAAACCCGCTCAGGAACAGCACGACAGACCAGCCTTGACTCGTATCGCTTTTCAGCTGCACGAATGTTCGCTCCAGCCCATCGCGAATATCAGAAGCATTCGTCATGCCGCGATACTCGTGGCGACCATCGCACGGTCACGTGCAACCCGTACGGTCTGAGTGGTAATTATTTGGCCGACCACGTACGGCCTCAGCACAAACCCAAGACGCGTTTAAGCGCCTCATCGACCATCACCATGAGTGCATCGTCCAACTGTCCAACCACGCCGTCGATTCGCGCTCGGTCGATGGTGCGGATTTGCGAAGCATTCACGACCGAGTCCTTGGGCAGGCCGGTTTCCATCGCCGTCAGCAGCACACAGCCAGGCAGCTTGCGCAATTCTAGGTTCGAGGTCAGCGACAGGACGATCACCGTGGCCAGTTTGCTGGCATTGAATTCATCGTTCTGGACCACCAACACCGGCCGTCGGTACGCCGGCTCCGAGCCCAGCGGATCACCAAGATCGACCCAACAAATATCGCCTCGCCGCATCACCATTCCACGCGGCGTAGATCCTGAATCGCTGCTTCCAAGAACACCGCATCAATCGGTTGACCGTATTGATCGATGAAGGCATCCAGCCGCTGCGTGGTAGCAGCCGCATGCCGTTCACGGATGAACTTTTCTAACGCCATCACGTACAATTCGCTGCGGCTAACTTTCAACTCAGCGGCCAGATCATCCGCAGCGACAAAGACTTGGTCTGGCAAGGATATCGCGGTCTTCATGACCTTAGTATAACTCGGTAATACCGAGTTCAACCCATCGCCCTGACCTTGCTCAGCGCCCCAGCCCACCCAACAGCGGCCCCAACAAGCCCGCGCCGCCGCCGGACATCAACTTTTGCATCTGCTCTTCCGGGCTAGCGCCGAAGCGCGTGCGGTATTGGCGCAGGGCGTCGTTGACCGCGACCAGGACCAAGTCTTCGAGCATCGCTACGTCGCCTACGGCGGCCAGGGCGATGGTGACGGCTTGCACTGACAGGTCGCCCTTCAAGCGCACCGTCACCGCACTGCTGCCAGCGCCGGCGCGGCCGTCGATGGTGGCGGCGGTGCGCTCGGCGTCGGCTTTTTTCATCTGTTCTTGAAGCGGGCCGAGGGCGCCCATCAACTGGCTAAGATCGACCATTATTCGAGGTGCTTTTTCTTTTTCTTCGGCTCGCCGGTGGCGGCGGCGGGCGCGGCGGTGGTCGTCTTGGGCTTGGCGGTGGTGCTGGTCGCGGTTTTGGCGGCCGGCATTCCGGGCGCCGCCGGGAACGCGGTCGCGCCGGGAGCGGGCTTGGTTTTGTCGATGATCGCGGCCTGCTTCTGCTGCTCTTCGATCTGGCGCTGACGTTCCATCTCGCGCGCGACCGCGATTTGCACTTGGCGGTTCACCGCGTCGGGCACCGAACGGTCGATCGCTTCGCTGACCTTACTGTCGACCTTGTCGTCGATGTAGCGGTTGGTGCGGTCGCGCTCGTCCTGCTTGTCTTTTTCAGAGGTGCAGCCGGCAGCGAGAAAAGCCACGCCGGCGGCGAGGGCGAGATGTCGAACAGTGAGCATGATCAGTCCTTGGTGGTGGCCACGACGGTGGCAGCAGCGGCGGGGTGGATGGTTTTTTCCGCGACCTCTTCAAGCAGGCGCGCGATGAGGTCGTCGAGATCAAAGGTACCAAGCTTGTCGCCAGCTTGGTTCTGCAGCGCGACCGTGCCGTCGGCAACTTCCTGGGCACCGACGACCGCGAAGTAGCTTACCCGCTGGGTGCGCGCTTGGCGAATCTTGGCACCGAGCTTGTCCGGGTTGGCGTCGATAGTCGCGCGCAATCCGGCCGCGGCGAGTTCCTCACGGACTTCGTTTGCGTATGGGATGTGGTCGTCGGTGATTGGCAGCACGCGGATTTGTTCGGGCGACAGCCACAGCGGAAACTTGGCCGAAAAGTGTTCGATCAAAATGCCGACGAAGCGTTCGAGCGAACCCAGGATCGCGCGGTGCAACATCACGGGGTGATGCTTCTGGCCGTCCTCGCCGATGTAGGTCGCGTCCAAACGCTCGGCGCAGGGCATCTGATAATCGACCTGAATGGTCCCGCACTGCCAATGCCGGCCGAGCGCGTCGATCAGGGTGAATTCCAATTTTGGGCCGTAAAACGCGCCTTCGCCCGGCGCGATTTGATAAGCGAGGCCGGCCAAACGACAGGCGTCCGCGAGCGCGGCTTCGGCGCGGTCCCAGGTTTCATCCGTGCCAACGCGGAGGGTCGGCCGAGTGCTGAACTTCACGATCACGCTGTCGTCGCCGAAACCGAAGTCGGCGTAGACCTCTTTGAGCAACGTGCAAAACGCTGCGACTTCACCGGGTATTTGCGCTTCGGTGCAGAAGATGTGCGCGTCGTCCTGCACGAAGCCGCGCACGCGCATGATACCGTGCAGCGCACCGGACAGTTCATTGCGCGTGCACGAACCGAACTCGGCCAGACGCAGCGGCAGGTCGCGGTAGCTCTTCAGGCCGTGCTTAAAAATCTCAATATGGCCCGGGCAATTCATCGGTTTCAGCGCGAATTCACGTTCTTCGCTGGCGGTGACAAACATGTTGTCGCGGTACTTCGCCCAGTGCCCGGATCGTTCCCACAACGATTTTGGCATGACCGATGGAGTCTTCACTTCGACATAGCCACGTGAAGAAATCTTGGCGCGGATGTACTCCTCCAGCGTGCGATAAATCGCCCAGCCCTTTGGATGCCAGAAAATTTGCCCGGGGTTTTCCTCATCGAGGTGGAATAGATCCAGCTCGCGGCCCAGTTTGCGGTGGTCGCGTTTCTTGGCTTCTTCCAAGCGCGCGAGGTGCGCCTTCAGGCCTTTTTCGTCGGCAAAACAGGTGCCGTAAATGCGCGTCAGCTGGTCGCTGGTCTGATCGCCGTGCCAGTACGCGCCGGCGATCGACATGACCTTAAACGCGGCCAGAAACCGCGTGCTGGGCACATGCGGGCCGGCGCACAGATCTTCCCAATTTTCGCCGGCCGTGCCGGTGACATAGAACGACAGCGTGGTTGAACCCTTGGCCAGTGCGCGCTGCGCATTGTCGAGCTTGTACACATCGGCGGAGGTGCGGGCGAGGCCGGCTTCCGGCGTGAAATCGCAGCGGATGAACGGCCGGTCGGCTTTCACGATCGCGGCCATCGCGCTTTCGATGCGGGCGAAATCGGCATCGGTCAGCGTGACCAATTCGCCGGCCGCGTCGCGCACCTGCATGTCGTAGAAAAACCCGTCTTCGATCGCCGGGCCGTAGGCGAGGCGCGTCTTTGGCCACAGCGAACACACTGCCTCGGCCAAAATATGCGCGCAGGAATGGCGCAAAACGTGCAGCGCGTCGGGGTCGTCATTGCCGGCGGTGATGATCTTCACCGCGGCGTCGCGTTCGATGACCCGATCCAGATCGCGGATCTCGGTGCCATCGAGCTTGATCGCGATGGCTTTACGGGCCAGGCCGGGCCCGATCGATTCGGCCAATTGGCGGCCGGTTGCGGGTGCGGGCAGAGCGCGGACGGAACCGTCGGGAAGGGTGAAATTGGGCATGCGGAACTCCGTGACGTCCGTGGTAAAAGTGGCGGGCTGGGCGGCGTTCAGCCGGTAGTTCGCACACGCGTCACGATGCTCTCCTGGACCAAAACCGTTGCTGCCGGCCAGGGCGCTGTCCACAGCGCCGCCGCAGCAAGCGCGGGACCGTAGCGGTGCGGCCGGGGTGGTCAAATCCGGTGGCAGCGGACTGAAACCGTAGTGCCCACATCGGCGGCCGACCAAACCGCGCCGCTGCTGTTGCTGCAACCTCGTGTTGCCTGAATCACGAAGGTGATTTACTGAGCCCCTACTCAATGCTGCGCGTCACCCGTACATCGTCCAAGCAACCTCCCGTTGCCCAGCCACCACTGCCGCCGGCGTCCGGACCGTCGTCTGACGTCTTCCATCGCATTGAACGGCAGCTCAAAAGCGATCCCGCCTTTCAGCAAATCACGGTCGATGGACTGTCGTGGATCGATCCGTTCACCGGGCTGACGATCCCGGCGCCATTTGGCTATCTGGAACCGGCACGCGAATACTTGGTGACCAAGCAACCATGGAAAACGATCAAGCCCAAGAGCCTCGATGAACTCGGGCGGCTGCGCTGGGTCATCCATCTGCGCACTTACGGCAATGACGAGGAGCGACTGAAGATCCTGGGTAAGGACGGTCGCTGGATGAATCCGTATACCGGCAAATGGGTGACGCTGCCCAAGGGCACGCGTGCGCACTTTGTTGACGTGCTGGCCGAGGTGCTTGCCACCTGTCCCGAAGCCCAGACCAATCGATTGCTGGAACCGCGGCGCCTCGACCAGCTGACCCGGGCCAATCGCGATGACTCCGGACCGGCAGAAATCGTCGGCGATTTCGATTCGCGCGTAAGCGAGCCCAGCAAGACCGCGACGCAGCGCATCTCGGGCCATCGTTCGTCCGAGACCAATCTGATGCCGGTCGCCACGGTCGCGCCCGGTGGTGACGATCTGGATCGGGCCAAGCGCATCATCGATAAGATGATGCCCGAACCGCCCGAGCTGCCCGGCTATGGCGCGATGGTCCATTACGAGCCGCACAGCAAAGTCGGCGGCGACTTCTACGATTTCATCACCCTGGCTGATGGCACGCACTTGATCGTGGTCGGCGATGTGTCGGGCCACGGCGTGCAGGGTGCGTTGGTGGTGGTGGCGGCGCTGAAGGCGTTGCGCTACATCAGCCGCGGCCGTTCGGACCTGCGCGGGATTCTCAGCGCTTTCAACGACGAAGTGCGCAAGGATCTGGTCAGCGGCCAGTTCATCACGCTGTTCGCAGCGGTGCTCGATGCCGAGGCGCATGCGTTGACGGTGGTGTGCGCCGGACACGGCTGTGCGCTGGTCGCCAACCGCAAGAAACGCGCCGTGTTGGAAACCCTCGGCACGCCCGGTCCGGCGATTGGACTGGTTGGCGGCGACACTTTCGCCCGGGCGCTGAAACCGGTGCAGGTCGACCTCGCACCGGGTGACGTGGTGTTCGTCTATACCGACGGCCTTAATGAGGCCCGTGATCAAAAAGCTCAGGAATTCGGCCTGTTCCGCGTCATGGGCGCGGTGGTCGCGCACCTGGATCAGCCGTACGACGGCTTGGTGCATGCGGTCATCAGCGACGTGAAGGCGTTCTGCGCCGACAACATCGACGACGACCTCACGGTGTTGGCCCTCGCGCGCGACGCTTAACGCTCAAGCACGCACCAGCGCGGCCACGCCCTGGCCTGCGGCACGAGGCGCGCATAGAACCCCGCATGCGCCTGCTGTTGGTCGAAGATGAGGACAGCATCCGCAGCGCGATGGCGCGCGGTTTGGCGCATGCCGGACATCAGGTCGACACCGCCGCGTCGCTGGCCGAGGCCAAGGCCTGCGCCGCGAAACAGAAGCCCGAAGCGCTGATCAGCGATCTAAAATTACCGGACGGCCACGGCCTAGATCTGGCGCGTGAATTGGCGGTGCCCTTCGTGCTGATGAGCGGCTACGCCAACTTCGACGAGGCCGTAATCGCGCTGCGGTTGGGCTGCGTCGACTTCTTCACTAAGCCGGTATCGATCAAGGAAGTCCGCCGCGCGGTCGAACGCTTGGCCGCGCGCGCCGATCGCGGCGTGGTGCTGGTCGATTGCGGCAGCGGCTCAGACCACGGTCTGGTGGTGGAAGGCGTGAACGGCATCGAGCGCAAGGCGCTGACCACCGCCGCCGCGCAATGGATCGACCAAGCCGAAGCGAAAACGCGCTACACCGAACTACTGACCTTGACGCCCGCGCCCGCACCGCACCTGGCGCATCGGCAGGTGCTGGCCGAACTGATGCAATCCGCCACGGCCGGCCGGGTGGTGGTGAACGTTCTGCCGGATCGGTGGGTGGCGTGGCTGTCGGGCACCGTGGATTGGGCGCAGGCCGACGATCGCCGGCGCCTGATCGCGGAACTGAGCACGCGCGCGCGTTGGCAGCCCGACGGCGCTTTGATCGAGGTCGGGCATGCCTGACACGTTGGTGGCATGGCGCGGGGAATTGCTGTGGCCCACGGCTTTGCCGGCGGGCGACATCATCGATTTGACCTTGGTCACGGCCCTGGGGACGTGGACCTACGCGTGGTTTCGCGCCCGGCAGTATCAGGCGGTAACTGGCGGCAGTCCGGCGTTGAAGCGGCAGCTGTTGGCCGCGGGTGTGCCCCTGTTGTGGTGCGACACCACTCGCGTCGCCGCCGCCAATGGCGTTACTGCGGACGAGCGCTCAGCGCTGCTGGCGGATCTTGAACTAGTGACCGAATTGCAGTTAAAACTCGACGAATTGAGCCGTCCCGGCGGTTACTCCGCCGACTGACGCCGGGCGCGGGTATACTGCCGCGCCTGCTCTAGCCCGCTTCCGCCCGCTAATAGGCACGGCGTTGGCGTCTGTGAGCGGTGGACCCGTCTGTAACCGCATGCGTCGCGAATCGCGACAGAGCTTGAAGCTATGGCCGACCAAGCGTTATCGCAGGACGACATCGATGCGATGCTCGCGGCCATGGATGGTGGCAGCGCGGAGCCCGCGCCGACGAAGCCAGCGACCAAACCGGCGGCGAAGCCGGTCGAGCAGCGGTTGGCCGATGCCGAACGCGCTGGCGGTGCGGTAGCAGCGGCCGCCGATGACGACAGTCCGGCCGTGCCTGCGCCAGCAATCGCCGCCGCGGCGCCCGCAGCCGAAGCTGGCCCACTGTCGCAGAACGAGATTGATCAAATGCTGGCGGCACTTGGCGGCGACACCGCGCCGGTGACCAAACCAGCGACCAAATCGTTTCCGGCGGCGGCCGGTTCCGGCAGTGGCTCGGCCAAACCCGGAATTGGCAAATCGCCCCTGGAACTCAGCGCTTCGGGGCCACTCGGACAGAATGATATCGATCAGTTATTAGCCGATTTGGGCATCAGTGAACCGGCCGTGGTGGAAACCGCCGCGGCCGCGGGCGACAACCCAGCCACCATCAGCCCCGGCAATGCGCCGACCATGTTGTTAAGCACCGACGCGCTCGAAGCGCTGGTCGACAAGCACGCGCCGGGGCCCGAACAGGCGCCCAGCGAGGCGATGATCGACCAAAGGGACATCGACGCCCTGGTCGGACAATTGGCTGGCGCGACCGGTGCCGCCAACACTAGCGATCTGTCGGCGATGATGGCCCAGCACGATGCCGCCATCGATCAGTTGCAGCACGGACACGGCGCCAATCCGAATTTGACCGTGGATGCGGTGGATGCGCAGCAGGTGTTGGGCGCCAGCACCATGGCCGGTGCCGGCGGATTTCCGATGCCGCATGCGGCTAGCGCACACCATGCGCCCGCACCAGTGATCGCGCAGTTCGATCTGCGCGGCGCGCGTTGGCTGCTGACCGCGGCGGTGCTGCTGCTGGCGGTAACCGCCACGACCATGTTGGTGGCGGTGAAGGCGATCAGCAATTTGGCGCACGAACTGCGGCAGGAACGCGTCGCCGAAACCGCTACGCCCGGCGATGATTACGGCGCCGATCTGAAGGCAGCGACGGCGAAACTGAATGACGTCGACGAGGGCGAGCAGGCCAAAGGCGTGCTGCTGCTGAACCGACTTAAAGGCCGACAGCCAGCACACGAAGCCGAGATCGCGTTGGTGCTGGCGCGGCATCACCGCGAGCGCGGCGCATGGCGCGCAGCCGCCGGCGAATTCGCGTTGGTGGTCGAAGACGGCAAGCCGCAAAGCGACCCGCGCTTGTACGCCGACTACGCCGATTGCCTGAGCCGCAGCAACGAACCTGACGCCGCGGTACGGCAGCTGTACCGGCTGCTAGGCAACGAGCAGCTGTACTTGGCCAGCACCGACGCGCAGCACCGGCCGCGGTCGGCGACCGACATTGATGCTAACCGCACCACGCTGCGCCAGGCGACCTTGGCGCTGGGCCGGTTGTTGGGCCCGCGCGCAGCACCGCTGTTAAGCGCCCGCGCCCCGCGCGACGAGACCGGTGGCGGACATGCAGAAAATGCTCACGCCGAGGCCGCGCCGCATGCACCAGCGCACGGCGGTGGCCATCATGATTGAGCGGCGTCCGATACTGACGCGGCTGCGGTTGGTCGCGTCCATGGCGTTGCTCGCGCTGGGTGCCAACGCCGCAGCAGCTGAAGTCGAGGCCGGTCCCGCGCCGCTGCCCGGCATGGGCCCGGTGCAGCGACCGTTGCAGTTGGAAGGTGGCAATCGCGGTGGCGCGGCCGAACGGCATGTCGATCGCACGCAGGAAGCCGCGCTGGCCGCCGATGTGCAGGCGCTGAAGGCGATGCGCGCACGGGTCGAACAGGCGCTGCGCCAGACCCGCGACCACGCCGCAGATAGCCACTCTG
The DNA here is from genome assembly GCA_038229115.1 of Planctomycetota bacterium. Classification (GTDB taxonomy): domain Bacteria; phylum Planctomycetota; class UBA11346; order UBA11346; family UBA11346; genus JBBROQ01. The sequence continues at coordinate 17,359 of JBBROQ010000032.1, forward strand.
AGGGCCACGCTGAAAACACCGAAGCGCACGGCGAGCATACCGGCGGCCACGAAACCCACGGTGAAACCAGCAGCGCGCACGGCGACGGCGAAGCCACCACCGTGCACTCGAAAAGTTTTGCCGAGCGTTTGCTGGCCAAGCGCAGCGCCGACGGCGCGGTGACCATCACCGCGACGCTTGAGCACGAACCGTTGGACGCGGTGTACCGCGAACTTTTGGCCATCGCCGGCAAACGCGGCGAAGAACTGACGCTGACGCGCACCCGCACGCCGGTGGCCTTGCTGGTTACCGATCTGCCATGGGCAGATGCGCTCGATCGGGTGCTGGGTCAGGCCGGGCTGGGCTGGCGCTTGGACGGTGTTGGCGAACACGCGGTGGTCGCGGTGGTCGAACGCGACGGCGGCGGCGAGACCGATGCCGACGCCGCGGCCAGCGCACGCGCGCTTGAACGTGCCGCGGCCAGCGACGAGCCGGCGGCGGCCGCCGAGGCGTTGTACCTGCTGGCCGCGCGCACTTCCGCGGCCAGCCATCCGTTGGCCGCGATCGACGGCTATAACGCGGTAATCGACCGCTTTGGCGACAGCCGCGACGACACCGTGCAGTCCTATGTTTTGCTGGCCGTACGCGGCGTCGGCGAGGCGCTCAATGCGCTGGATCGGCCACTGGACGCGCTGGCGGTGTTCAAGACCTACATCGGCCGCGCGGCGCGCTTGGACACGCGCGCGCTAGCCGAAGTGATGTTGGAATGTGCGCGCACCGGCCGGCGCATCGGCGCGGCCAGCAACGACGCGATCGCTTTCGATGAGGCCATCGACCAACTGCACTTGTTGCTGGAAAAATTCGCGCCCAATCCCGAGGCCGCGACCGTGGTGGTCGCGGCACGACTGGAACTGGGCGAGCTGCTGTACGACGCCGGGCGCTATCGCGAGGCCGAAACGCAGCTGACGCTGACCAAGGCCGAAGCCGGTGCGCCCGACGATCGCCTGCGCTTTCGATTGGCCGAGTGCGCCTTCCATCTGGATCGCGTCGATGAAGCGCGCACCGCGTACGAGGAACTGCGCCGTACCTGGAATGCCAAGCGTGCCGACCCGGCGGTGCCGCCGACGCTGTACGCCACTGCGGGGCTGCGCATCGGTCAGTGCTATGGCCGCGGCCAACCGCCACGCTTTGTACACGCGCTGTTCGCGTTCATCCGCGCGCGTCAGGAATTTCCACAGCAGAAACTCGAACCTGACCAACTGATCGCGATCGCCCGCGCCTATGCTGAATTGGAGCGCGATGAGGAAGCGGTGGCGGCGCTGTGGGAACTGCTCAAAAGCGAGGCCGTTTCAGGCGGCGGTGGTGACAAAAAGAATCAGGCCGCGGCACGCGACGGCGCCGTGCAGCTCGACCAACTGATCGGCGAATTGCAGGGCCGGTTACTGGCCGATTACGGCGGGCCGGTGCGCGCGAAAGTTCTCTTCGGCATCGCGCAGGCGCAGTACGCGCGCGCCGAACGCGCGACGAGCGAACGCGCCGCGCTGGCCGCGCTGGCGGTCGGCAGCTATGAACGCGTGCTGGGCGAAGATCCGCCGCCAGGGCTGCGCGACGCGGCGCGTTTGGGCTTGGCGCGCGCGGCGCTGATTGCCGAACAAAGCGAGCGCGGCGTGGAAACGTTGCGGCAATTGCTGCGCGATCCCGACCTATCGCCCCGCGACCGCGCGGTCGCGGGACAGGTGCTGGGCTCGTGGCTGAAGGATCAGGGTCGCCTGCGCGAAGCGGTCAGCGCCTTCCGCGGCGAGGATCCGAAATAATGGGGAAAATCCGAGTTCTCACGCTGCTGCTCGGCACGTTCATGGTCGTGCTGCATGGCGCCGAGAGCCACCATGACGCGCCGCCAACGGATAAACCTCCAGCAGCAGGAGTGCCAGCAGCCACTGTCGCCGCCTCGCCAGAGCCCATCGCGCGTACGCTGCCGATCATGCCCGCCGACGCTGGCGACCACCTGACGCCTGAACAACACTTGCAGCGCCGCTTGGCCGAACTGATCGCCGCGCGCGAACGGCGCATCGCCGAATTGCGCACTGCCGCCGCTGCGGCCGGATTGCCGGACACGCCCGGCGCGGCGGCCGCGACCGCAGCCACGGC
>JBBROQ010000033.1:0-19455 GCA_038229115.1 Planctomycetota bacterium
CACCGTTTCCGACTGCGCCTGCACACCGGCGACGGCGCAGAACACCACCACCGCGCCGTCGAGCACGCGGCACGAACGTTCGACTTCGGCGGTGAAGTCCACGTGGCCGGGGGTGTCGATCAGGTTGATGTCATAGCCGCGCCACTGCGCGAACACTGCCGCGGCAGTGATGGTGATGCCGCGTTCCTGTTCTTCCTTCATCCAGTCGGTCGACGCGGCGCCGTCGTGTACTTCACCGATTTTGTGCTTTTTGCCGGTGTAATAGAGGATGCGTTCCGACACCGTGGTCTTGCCCGAGTCGATGTGGGCGACGATGCCGAAATTGCGCGTCTTGGCGACGTTGATGGCCATGGCGGAAACACTCCAAAAAAGACCAGCGGACGGGCCGGCGGTGCGGGCTGGCCAGGTTTTGGCCAGCGCTCAAGGGGCCGCGCAATATGGGTGGTAAGCCCATTAGACAAGGGCCGACACTCTCCGCTTGGTGCGGGCTTGGCGCGACCTGACCACGCTGCACACGCGTTCTTAATCGACCGCCGTCGCGCGTGCGCGCCAGGTCCGCGGCGACATCCCGGTGACGCGAGTGAAGGCGGCATAGAAGCGCGCGACCGAACCAAAGCCGCTGTTAAAAGCGATCGTCAGCACCGCGTCGTCAGTGGTCAGCAGCAGGCGCTGCGCCTGCGACACGCGCAGGCGCAGCAGATAATCCCACACGCCCACGCCCAACGCGCGCTTGAACACCTGCATTGCATAGCGCGGGTGCAGTCCGGTCGGTTTGACAATCGCGGCGACATCAAGCTCGTCGCGGAAATGCCGGCCCATGAATTCGGCCATGGTTTCGACATGGTCGCTGTCGCCGCGTTTGCTGGCGCCACGCGTGCGCGCACGGCGGGCAGCAACGGCGCCCAAGCTATGCGCCAAACGCAGCAGCCGTGCTTCGACTTCCAAGCGCACGATCCGCACCGCGTTGGCGTCATTGCTGGCGAAATCCGCCACCCACGCGCGCGTCGCCGCGTCATCGCTGGCCCGGGTCTCGCGCACCAGCGCACCTTTGAGCAACCGCTCAACCAAATGCGCCGCCGCCGGTTCGCGCAGCAGCCACGCCAATGGCACCGTCAGCCACACGCAGTCGCTGCCCGCTTCGGTGGCGATCAGCTGATGCGGCAGCGCGGCCCAGAACGCGACCAATTCGCCGGGTACAACCGTGTGATAGCTACCAGCCAGGAAATAACGCAGGCGCCCACGGCGCAGCAGATTCAGTTCGATGTCGGTGTGCGCGTGCTCGCGTTCCATCGCGCCGGGCACGCCGTCCCAAACGCGGAAGCCGAGGCTTGGTCCCAGGAGCGCAGGCGATGGCGGTTTGCGGCGCATGGCCGCAGCGTGCGCCGAGGTTCGGGAAGGACAGCGCGAAGCTGACTATCCGAGAACAACGTAGCATTCCACCGCGACGACCACCCGGATGCGCAGCTATGCTGCCGTCGAATTAGCCGTCATTCATCCCTGGTTTCATCCCTGCTTACATCCCAGCTAAGGAACCCGCCATGACCACCGCCACTGCATCCATTCGCGTCCCCGTACCCGAGGTCGATGCTCGCGTGCAAACCTGCCTGACTGCGGCGCAGTGCGCTGCTTTTCGAGCCGCTGGCTTGCTGGTGATTCGCAATCTGCTGCACGGTGACGAGCTGGCCGCGTTGCAGTGCGAGACGCAGCCGTTGGTCGATGCGGCGCTCGCGCGTGCGCAGCCGATGACCGAGCATCCCGGCGGTTTTCTGGACGCCTTCGACACCGCTTATTTGAAGCATCGAGAAACCGGGCGGATCACGCCGTTTCGCGTGGAATATGTGGTCGACAAAAACCGCGCCTGCCGCTTGCTGCTCGCGCATCCGTTCATCCTGAACAGCGTGCGTGCGCTACAGGGCGAGCAGTTTACCAGCACCTGGGACAGCCTGGTGTTCAAGGCTCCTGGCGCGGCGCGATCATTCCCTGGCACCGCGACGCGTTGCCGCCGGTCGACTGCACGGTGCCGATTTTCAACGTCGATTTTTATTTGGATGTCGCGGATCAGAGCAACTGCGTCTGGGGCATGCCCGGCTCGAACCAGTGGAGCGTGGCGGACGCCGATGCCGAGATCGCTCGCCGCAATCGCGACGGCGGCTTCGACAGCAGCGGCAGCGGCGCGGTGCCGATCCCGATGCAGCCGGGCGACGTGCTGCTGCATGACATCACCGCCCTGCACGGCTCGCCGTCGGCGCAGTCGCGCCTACGCCGCGTCCTGTACTACGAGTTCCGTCCGGCCGACGTGCTGATTGGCAGCAAGTCGCATAACGCGGCGTATTGCCGCGCCAAACAGCGGATGTTGGCGAGCGTCATCGCCGAGCGCGCCGCGGCGCTGGGCGAACCCGCGACGCCGTATGCACCGACAGTGCCCGAGCCATTGCCGCAGTTGCCGACCGGCTGGCAGCCAGCGACGTGGCTCTATCCGCACGAAGATTTTCGCGGCTGATCTGGGCTCTGCTGAGCTGGGTCCATCACGCGCGTCGGTTGTCCACGCGGCGTGAGTGGTGATAGTGCCTCGATGCCCAGACCGCTCTGCATTTTTCACAAGCATTGCCTGGACGGCTGCGGTTCGGCCGCGGTGGTGGCGCGCAAGGAACCCGACGCCGAATTCCTGCCGATGCAGTACGGCCAAGTGCTGCCGAATGTGCTCGGGCGGAAAGTCTACATGGTCGATTTCGGCCTGCCGATCGAACAGATGCGCGCACTGCGGGCGCAGGCCAGCGAGGTCATATGGCTCGACCACCACGCCAGTCAGGCGCCGATCCAACGCGCGCTGGGTTGGGGCGTTTTGGACACTTCGGAATGCGGTACCTCGCTGTGCTGGCGCGAGCTGTTCCCCGGGCAGACGCCGCCGCCGGTGATCGCCTACATCAAGGACAAGGACCTGTGGCAGTGGCGTCTGCCCGACAGCCGCGCGATCGCCGCCGGGCTGACGCAGCAGTGCAAAGGCGACCGGTTTCAAGGCTTGTTGGAAGTCGACCTCGCCGTCATGGCCGCAGCCGGTCGGCCGCTGTTGGCGGCACTGGCTGAACGCGTCGCCGCAGTGGTGAAAACCGGCATTCCGGTCAGTGACGCCTATGGCCTGCCCGGCGTGCGCGCGTTGGCGGTGCCGTGCAATCAGGACCAGAACGACGTCGGCGACCACATCTGCCAACCGACTGCCGCCGGCGGTCTGGGCTATGACCTAGCGGTGTTGTTTTACCGGAAAAAACAGACCACAGCGTGGGTCCACAGCCTGCGCTCATCCGAAGGTGGCCGGGTCGATTGCGGCGCAATCGCAGCGCGCATGGGCGGCGGCGGGCATCCGGCGTCGGCGTGTTATCTGTCGAAAACGCCGGTGGTGCCGATCGCGCTGCTCGCTCCGGCGGTTGAAAGCGCGACCGAACCAACCGCGTCCTGAGCTCTGCATGTTGTGAGCGTCAGCCGCAATCTGTCCGACTCGTGCCTCGATCCGTCCGAGCAACGCCGCGGCAGCAATGATAGGATTCGGCATGAGCGCCATTGACCTCGCCTGTTTTTATTTCCCCCACTGGCATCCCGACGCCCACAACGACCGCTGGCACGGCCAGGGCTGGACCGAATACGCGGTGATGGACGCCGCGGTGCCGCGCTTCCCGGGCCATGTGCAGCCGTTGGTTTCGAGCTGGGGCAACTTCGATGAATCCGATCCGGTGTGGATGGCGAAGCAGATCGATTTGGCCGCCGACCACGGCCTGAACGCGTTCATCTTCGATTATTATTGGTACGAGGACGGCCCGTTTTTGGAGGGCGCTTTGGAGCGCGGTTTCCTGCGCGCGCCGAATCGCGAACGCCTGAAGTTCGCGCTGATGTGGGCCAATCATCCGTGGTACAATTGGCATCCAATCCGGTCGACCGCAAAGGACATGTGGTCCGAGGGCCGCTTGACCGAGCATCAACTATCGCTGGCCGCGTGGGACCGTTACACCGACCGCATCGTCAGCTATTTCAACGAGCCGAACCATCTACGCGTCGACGGCCGGCCGTTCTTTTCGATCTATGATCCGAAGAATCTGCTGGAGTGTTTCGGCGGTCTGCACGGCGCGCGGGTCGCGCTGGATATGCTGCGCGAAAAGACGGTAAAAGCCGGGCATCCCGGCGTGCATCTGAATCTGATCACCAGTAATGGGATGGTCGACGAACGCGCGCGGCATGTCGCGCTGGGCACCGATTCGGTCACCGCCTACAACTGGCTCAATCATGGCGCCATGGAACAGCCCGGTTTTCCGCAGGGCGACTACGGCGCGGCCTTGGCGATCGCGCAGAAGAACTGGCCATTGGTGCAGGAGCGCTCCGGCGTGCCGTTTCTCACGGACCTGACGGTCGGATGGGACTCATCGCCACGCTGCTGCCCCAGCGACGGGTATGAAGCCCGCGGTTATCCGTGGTTACCGGTGTGGGCGGACAACTCCCCCGCGCAGTTCGGCGCCGCACTGCGCGCCGCGCGCGACCATCTGCGCGCACAGCCGCCGCAAGTGCCGATCGTCACCATCAATGCCTGGAACGAGTGGACGGAAGGCTGCTATCTGCTGCCGGATGAGCGTTGGCAGGGTGGGCATTTGGCCGAGCTGAAACGGTTCCTCGATGCCGGTGGCTTCGCCGGTTAAACCACCGCGTCGGAATCAGTTCCGGCGCGCCGGCCAGCGTCCGGCCGCGTCGCGTGCCACGATCAGCACCGGTGCCGCAGTGGCGCGTTGGCGTTGTGCGCGCGGCGTGTCGCCGGTCAGGCGCCGGAATACGCGCGCGAAATAGCCAAGATCGTCGAAGCCGCAGTCGAGCGCTACGCGCGTGATCGGTAGCGCGGTGGTGGCCAACAGATGCCGCGCGTGCTCGATGCGTAGACGATGCAGATGCGCATGCACGCCAACACCGGTGCCGCGTTTCACTAGCGCGCCAGCGTGGCCGGCACTGACGCGCAGGTGCCGCGCTAAGCCGGCGACGGTCAACGGTTCGCGGAAGTGTTCGTGCAGCCAAGCCAACGCCGCAGCGAGATGATCACCGTGCACGGCGCGGTTGCCGTCGTCAGACTGCGCCTGCCGGCCCAACATCACCAACAACTCCAAAAACGCTGCTTTTGCCGCGCTGCGCCATCCGGGCGCACGCACGGCGCATTCACGCACCACGCGTGCGAACGAGGCCGCCAACGCCGGGCGCGCTGCTGTTGGCAGGGCGAAGGCCCGCGGCAAAGCGATAGCGCGAGGTAAAGCGATAGCGCGAGGAAGCAGAGCCGGCGGTCGCGGCGCGAACAATGCGGCGAGTCCCGGCAGCTCGCCCAGCTCCTGACGTTCGACGCGATCCAGCAGCCGCGGCCGAAACATCAGACAGTCGAATTCCAAACCCGGCGCCGCGCGGAAGGCATGCACCGTGCCCACGGCCAACGCGCAGCAGTCACCCGCAACCAACGGATGCGCGTGCCCGTCGACGACGTGCGTGGCGTGACCACGGGTGACATGCACCAGCTCGATGCCGTCGTGGGTGTGCGCCGGATGATCAACGCCATCGGGATAGGCCTGATGGTTGGCGAACAGCGGGAACGCGTCGGCGCTCCATTGGCTCAACGCGAAACGCAGGGCGGGCCGCTTGCTCATGGTGGTTCTGTCGTTCTCTGGCCGCGAATTCCTAGCAGCAACAAACCGGGCTACCCCACATGGAGTGGCTTGTCACCCAGGCACGCGCCCAAGGAATCCGAGTGCTTGGATGCGCGGCGGGGCCGGTTTGGGCGGCCGTCGCCAATGGGTGAGCATACCTTCGGCCGAGGCCATCGTCACGCGCTGCGGACGGGAGCGGTGCGCCCCAGTTCGCGCAGCACCAGCTTCAGATCGTCCCAGCATGGTTTTTTCGCGGATTCATTGCGCAGCAGGTAGCTGGGATGGAAGGTCGGGATCAGCGGAATTACGCGTTCGCTCGCACCAAAACCTGAGCGATAGATTAGCTTCTGCCCACGCAGTTTAGTGATGCCCAACGTGTCATCGCGCAGCAACGCACGTAGGGGGGTATTGCCGAGCGTGCAGATCAGTTTCGGCCGCAGCACCGCGATCTGTCGATGTAAATAACCCAGGCACGCGCCGATCTCTTCCGGTGCCGGCGTGCGATTATCTGGTGGGCGGCATTTCAGCACATTGGTCAGGAACACCTGCTCGCGCGTCAGGCCCATGGCCTGGATCATTTTGGTCAGCAACTGCCCGGCCGCGCCAACAAACGGCCGGCCCTGCACGTCCTCCTCCGCGCCAGGATCTTCGCCAACAAACAGCAGCTCAGGCTGCGCGTGACCTTCGCCGGGCACGGTGTTTTTGCGCGTCGCGCATAAGCCGCAGGCCCGGCAAGCAGCGACTTCCGCGGCGATCACGGCCAGCGTGTCGTCGGTGCGGGCGGGATCGGCGGCAGGCAGGGTGAGGCTCGGCGGCGTGGGCGAGGCGCTGAGGGTCTCGAAGGCCGTGGGTTCGGCTAAGCGTCTCGGCAAAGTCGATGGCACTGCGATGGCTGTCGGAGCTGCTGGCGCTGGCCGCGCGATAAACTCCACGCCGAAACCGCGGTCGAGATCGATCAGGCCGCGCAGATCGCGAATGATGGCAGCCCTGTTGTCGGTCAAAGCGTCAGTCATGGGCGTAATGCTTCACCGGCCACGGCGTAGGGAAGCGGTAGCGCGGACCGCCTTCGTCTACACCGCGGTCAGCGGCATTGCCAAGCGTTCCGCGCTTGCTCTCATCCGCGCCCCATGCATCCAGCCCTGAACGCCGGTCTTGCCGGCATGCGTCGCAATGTGCTGCCGGGAATGGTGCTGTGGGCGGTCGGTGCGGGCTTGTTGGCGGCATATTATGGGTGGCCAGCCGCACGGCCGTTCTACGACGCCGCGCGTCACGCCAAAGAACACTGGGGCTACGGTTTTTCCGCGCTCGCCGGAGCGCTCAGCGGCGGTTTGGTGCCGTTTTTGGTACTGTGGGCCAGCGGTCGTATCGCGCGCGGCGAACGTGTGGCGACGCTGCTGTTCCTTACCCTGTTCTGGGTCTATCGCGGTGTCGAGGTCGATGCGTTCTATCGCCTGCAAGGCTGGCTGTTCGGTGATGATCCTGGCGTGCGCACGGTCGCGCTGAAAACTGCGGTCGACATGCTGCTCTACAGCGCGCTGTGGACCATCCCTACCACCACGCTGATCTATTTTTGGTTCCACGATTGTGGTCGCGATTGGGCGAGCTTTTGCTCCGGGTTGTCGCGCAGCATGTTCACGGTGCGCATTCCGGCGCTGGTGTTTTCATGTTGGGCGGTGTGGGCACCGACGGTGTGCATTGTTTACAGTTTGCCGGCGGCGTTGCAGATCCCGGTGTTCAATGTCGTGCTGTGCTTCTGGGTGCTGTTGGTCAGCGCGGTGACGGAGAAGCCAAAGCGCTGATTTTAGCTGCTTTTCAGAATCTTTTCAGCCGCCTTGCACTTCCAGACGCTGCGTCGCACGCGCCCACAGCCACGCATTGCCCACGCGCAGAATCAGCCACCACGCGCCCGCCAACAGCAGCACATGGGCGATACCCGGCACCGCGCCCTGGCCCAATTTGCCGACATACGCCATGGTCGGAAAATATGAAATCAGCGCGAACGGCAGCACGCTGGTCGCATCTGCCAACCACGTCGGCAAAAAGTGCAGCGGCACCATCAACCCCGACAGCAGCATGATCAGGTTGCGCTTCAGGCTCATCAAACCGGTGATGTCTTCTAACCAAAAACTGAGCGTGCCGGCGAGCAGGTTCAGTTCGGCGTTGATGATGAACGCCAACGCGAACAGCAGCGGAAACTGCCACCAGCCCGCGCCAGTGGGCGGCATCACGCCAAACAGCGGCACCAACACCAGGCTCATTGGCAGTGCGAAAAACAGCACCCGGAACAGCGTCTCGCCAGCCGCCTGCGCTAACCATTGGCCGTGGAAATTCAGCGGTTTTAACAGCTCCAACGTCACGTCACCCGATTGGAAACGGGCCGCGATCTCGCTGTCGGTGTTGGTGAAATAGGCCGAGCGCGCGATGTAGCCGACTGCCAGATACGTGGTGAGTTCGGCCAAGGTCAGGCCATCAAGCCTCGCGTCCGGGGCCAGCCCTTTGGCCGCGAACACCGCGCGCCAGACGGCGAACTGTCCACCTACGAAGATGCCGTAGGTGGCGATGCCGGTGACATACCGCAGGCGGTACGCCATCAGCTTCAGGAAGGTCAGACGCATCAAATACAGGTAGGGGGCGAGCACGGCGCGAGCGTCGGTGCAGCGTGCCCGCTGGCAACGCACGCAGACTTGCGGGCATTGACGCGCAGCGAACGTGCGCGCATGCGTGCGCTGCGTTCGATCGTTTTGCTGTGCGGTCTGCTGCTGACTTCGTGCGGCAAGCATCATGCGCCCGACGAGACGTTGCTGAGCGATCTGGAAACTGCGATCAGCATCACCCTCGACGGCATGGCGTTGCCCGCGTCGGCGCGCCCAAGTCAGCGTGCGCTGCGCGATCAGGCTGCGCGGTTGGGCTGGCGCGCCGGCGATGGCCCGCGCGCGCCCGATGCCGCCATCACGCGTGCGCGGGCGCAGCGGGTGCTGACCCAACTTGCGACTGAGCGCCCGCGCGCGCAGGCGCCGGCGATGTTGGTGTGGCTGTCGGCGCATGCGGAAACGCTGACGCCGGCACAAACCACTTTGCTCGATTGCCTGGTTTTGCAGTTGGCTGCAGATGAACATCTGAAGCTGGATGCGCCGGCGCAGAGTGCCGCTGCTGAGGCTGGCGGCGGGGTTGTGCCAGCGCCTGCTCGCTGACGATTCCGCAATGATTCTTGATGAAATCGTCGCGCACAAATCCGCCGTCGAGCTGCCGTTCCTGCCGCCGGTGGATCGTTCGGCCCTGCGTGGCTTGCCGCCCACATTGGGCTTTCGCGCCGCGCTCGCCCGGCCGAAAGACAAGCCGATTCGGGTCATCGCCGAATGCAAAAAAGGCAGCCCGTCACGCGGCATCTTCGCGCCGAATTACGATCCGGTGCTGATCGCGTATCAGTATTTGCTGGGCGGGGCCAGTTGTCTGAGCGTGTTGACCGATGAGCACTTTTTCTTTGGCCACCTCGATCATCTGATTGCCGTCCGAGCGGCGGTGACCCTGCCGATCATTCGCAAAGATTTCATCCTCGATGCGCGTCAGATTGCGCAGGCACGGATTGCCGGCGCCGACGCGGTGCTGCTGATCGTCGCCTGCTTGGAAGACGGTGAATTGCGCGATTTGCACGGGTTTGCGCGCGAATTGGACTTGGACGTGCTGATCGAAGTGCACAACGTCGATGAGGCTGCGCGCGCGCTGAAGCTGGGCGCGGCCGCCGATCTGATCGGCATCAACAACCGCAATCTTCAGGATTTTTCGCTGACCCTCGACACCACCTACGGCCTGCTCTCCGGCCTGAAGGCCGAGGGAAGAGTGCTGGTGAGCGAAAGCGGCATCCACGAACGCAGCCAATGCCGCGACCTGGAAGCCGCCGGGGTCGATGCGGTCTTGATAGGCGAATCGTTGATGACGGCCAAGGAACCCGACGCCGCGCTGCACATTTTGCGCGGCACGTTTATGTGATCTCTGGATCGCCGTTCGGGTCGTCAGCGATGCTGGAAAGTGCGGGCACGAAATAGACGGCGGCCAACGGCTGCTCGCTGAGCACGCCGGCGGCGGATTTTGTAAGCAGCACCAAGCGCTGTTCGCCGTTCGCCGCGCCAACCGGCAGCACCATGCGTCCGCCGAGCGCGAGCTGCGCGATGAGTGCCGTCGGCATTTCCGCGCAGGCGCAGGCAATGTGGATGGCGTCAAAGGGCGCTGCGTCAGGCGCGCCGGCGAGGCCATCGGCTAAGCGCAGTTCCACCATGGGCGCCAACTCACGCAGTCGCGCGCGCGTAGCCGGCACCAACGGGCCTTGGCGCTCGATGGCCACGACGCGCCCTGTCGGCTCGACCAAGCGCGCCAGCAGCGCCGCCGCATAGCCCGAGCCGCAGCCGACATCGAGCACGCGCGCGCCCGGCCGCAGCGCCAATGCTGACAGCATCAGCGCGACCACGCGCGGTTGACTGATGGTTTGGCCGACGCCGATCGGCAGCGGTGCGTCTTCGTAGGCGCGCACGCGCAAATCCGCCGGCACGAAGGCATGGCGCGGCAGTTCGGAAAGTGCAGTTTTTACCGCCAGATCAGCGCATTCGTCGAGCTGGTCGCGAACCATGCGCGCGCGGCGGCGCTGGTCTGCGGTCGTATCTGAAAACGCGTGATCAAGCGGCAGCATGCTTACTGCCGCGACCAGGGCTTATTCGTCGTCGTGTTTTTTCGCTGCGGGCTTAACGCGCACGGCATTCACGCGGCGGTCGATGTAGTCGATGACCTTGCCGATGGTTTCCATGCCAGCGTCGCCCGGCAGGACATCTTCGAAATTGATCCCGAACGCATCTTCGAGATCCATCGTCACTTCGGCGATGTCCAAGTGATTGTCGGTGATTTCCGGGCGCAGCACCTGCGCGTCGTAATCGTGCTCGTCATCGTCCTCACCGGGCACGGTGGCCGGCGCGGGCAGCTTATGAAGTTTGTTGGCGAGGATCTCGACGACCTCGGCGCGAATGCGTTGACGGTGCATGGAAAATCCGATCAGCCGGTGAAGCGCTTGAAGATCACCGACGCGTTATGACCACCGAAACCGAGGTTGTTGGACAACGCATAGTCGACTTGCTGCGTGCGCGCGGTGTTCGGCACGTAGTCAAGATCGCACTCGGGATCGGGGGTGGTGTAGTTGATGGTGGGCGGCAGCACGCCATCGCGCAGGGCCAGGATGCTGGCGATCGCTTCGATGCCGCCGGCCGCGCCCAGGGTGTGGCCGGTCATGCTCTTGGTGCTGGACATGGCCAGAACGCGCGCGTGCGCGCCAAACACTTGTTTGACCACGGTGGTTTCGCCGGCGTCGTTGTATTTGGTCGAAGTGCCGTGCGCGTTGATGTAGCCGATCGCTTCCGGGGCCAGGCCCGCATCGCGCAGCGCCATGCGCATACAAGCAATGCCGCCAGCGCCGGTGGGATCGGGCGCGGTCTCGTGGAAGGCATCGCCGGTTAGGCCATAGCCAACGATCTCGCCATAGATGACCGCGCCGCGCGCCTTCGCGTGTTCCAGTTCTTCCAGAACCAGAATGCCGGCGCCCTCGCCGATCACGAAGCCGTCGCGGTCTTTGTCGAAGGGTCGGCTGGCGTGCGCGGGATCGTCATTTCGACGACTGAGCGCGCCGATCGAGTTGAAGCCCGCGATACCCAAACTGGTGATCGAGGCTTCGGATCCGCCGGTAATCATCACATCGGCCTGACCATGGCGGATGTGATGGAATGACGCGCCGATGCAGTGGCTGCCCGACGCGCACGCGGTGGTGATGCAGTAATTCGGGCCCTTGGCGCCAAACGCGATCGAGATGTCGCCAGCAGCGCTGTCGACGATCATCTTCGGAATCAAAAATGGGCTGACGCGACTGGGGCCGCGGTTGAGCAGCGTCGCGTGTTCTTCTTCGATGGTGGTGATGCCGCCGATGCCGGAGCCGACCACAGTGCCGACACGGAACGGATCGGCCCAGGCTTTCCAATCCAAACCACTTGAAGTCATCGCCTCGTGCGCGGCCTTCAGTGCCAACAGCACAAAGCGGTCTTTGCGCCGTACGTTCTTTTTGTCGCCGATCACCAGGTCGGCGTTGGTCAAAGCAACCACGCCGCCGAAATGGGTTTCGTGCTTGCTGGTATCGATGGTGGTGATGGGCCCAATGCCCGAGCGGCCGGCCTGTAGCGCGGCCCAGTACGACGGGACGTCTACGCCATTGCAGGCGAGAACGCCCATGCCGGTGATCACCACACGTCGTTGTGCCATGGAACTGCTATCCTTTTTTCATCGCCTGCACGCGGCGCCCAAAACTGGTCGGGCGCCGCCGAGGGCGGGCAACCGCGATGCGGTGCCCGCGTTCGAAACGGTTACTTGGCGACTTTGCCTTCAATGTATTTGACGATGTCGCCGATGGTCTTGAGGTCTTGATCTTCTTCGAGTTTGACGCCGAAGGCGTCCTCGAGGTCCATCATGATCTCGGCGATGTCGAGGCTGTCGGCACCGAGGTCGGCAACCACGTTGCTGGCTTCGGTGATGGTGGCCTTGTCGCGGGAAAGCCGGTCGGCAATGATGTCGATGACCTTGTTCCGGATTTCGCTCACGCGCGCTCCTGGTCGGATGACCTGGTTGGGAAAGGGGGTGTTTTCGAAGAGCGCGGAGTGTGCGAGGGCAAGGTTCGGGGTCAAGCGTGCCGGCCAGCGCCGCGGTCGGTCGCGGGATTGCGCCGCCGGACCTGCCCGCGAGCGTCAGCCGCGTGCGCGAATCATCGGTATTTTTGCGGCTGTTGACGGGGATCGGGGCCGCATCGGCACTGCTGTGCAGCTGTCGTGACAGCGCTACCACGCAGGCGCTTGGCTCGGCCGATCCAGTGGTGTTCCAACTGTGGGACGCTGCCGATGTGGCGCCGACGGTGATCCTGGCCGATCGCGTGCATCAGCAGGGGCTGTCCTTTGACACCATCAATCTGGATCGCGTCACTATTCGACGTCCGGTGCCTGATGGCGTGGCCTGTGTGCAGGCGCCCAGCGCCACGTATCGCCGCCGGGCCGAAGACGCGATCACGCTCTCAGGTCCGCCGGATCAGGTGCGGCCGATCCGCTTGAGTGGTCAGCTGCGCGGGGTGCCGTTCGCCGGGGTTGCGCGCGCGGCGGTGCTCAAAAGCGCGGAGCGGGTTCTGCGTCTGACCGACGTCGTGATCCAGTACGCCGGGAAAACCACGATCGTGCCGGTGGTCGATGTCACCGAACGCGACCAAATCCTGGGCCATGGCGGGAATGGCTCGTTTCATGTTTCAGCGATCAGTCGACCGGATCGGCAGGAGCCGTCGCGCTATCAGCCGGCGCCCGCAGTCGCGGCGATGCTCGCGGCCTTACCGCGTCCGGCGACGGTGCCCGAGATCGACGTTAAACGCTGAAATCCGCAGCGTTTTCGCCGATCGAGCGGTTTCCGTCTGGCGATTTTTTTACGGCCGGCGCTTTTTCAGGGCAGACGGTTGAGGCGCCGGATCGACCACTCGAGCGCGAAGAGCGCCACCAAAACCAACAGCGCCCACCACGTATCCCACAGGCCGATGGTCTGAGTCACGCTGTCGCTGCGGCGCAAATCGGCGGGCAGGCTGGCAATCAGTTTGTCGACCTCGGTGAACACTTGGCCGCCAGTGGCGTCGGCGAACGCGGCGAGGCCGACCAGATCGACGCGCGGATCTTTCATCTCGCCGGTCGCCGGCAGCACCAGCAATTCGCCGTTATCGACCTGACGCGGATCGACGCCGGACACCGCAGCGATCGACCACAGGCCGGGCGCGGGCGCGGGCAAACGTAGACTGAAACCGGAACCGTCGCTGGGCAGACGGATGAGTTGGTGCGCTCTCTCGCTGGGCGAGCCGGGCCCCGTGAGGCTGACGGTAACGCCATCGACGCCGCCGGCGTCTGGCGTTTCGGCGGCCTGCACCGGGATCACATTGATCTGCACCATCGCGCCGACATCGGCCCGGCGCGGATTCGCAAACAGCCGCCAGGCGGTGCCGGCCGTGCGCCGGCCGCTGGCGACATAGCGGATCAACTGGCTGTAGAAGCGGTGCAGATAGCGGTCGCCGACATTGCGTCGCCAGCGCCAGGTATCATCGACCGCGATCAGCAAACTGTGCCCACCGGCATAGGCGCGGGTGATCACCAACGGCTTGCCGTTTTGATCCTGTGCCAACACGTCCGCACCAGGTTTTACCGATAAAACAGGACACGCGCCCAACAGCGTCGGCAGTTGTTCCCAGGCCCGATCCGCCTCGCCATCAGCGCTGGGATCAAGCAACCCCTGCGCCAGCGCAACCGGCGTGCGTGTGAGTTTGCGCGGCTCGGCGTCGCGATAACCGCGCGCAATAGTGGCCGCATCGGGCAGTTCCGCCGGCAGCAGTTCGCCGAGTTTGGTGCGTGCGAAGCCCGCGCTGGCGCCGGTTTCGCCTGGCAGCCAGATCAAACCCAAGCCACCGCGCCGTACTGCGCCATCAAGCGCCGCGAGTTCCGACGCCTTGAACGCGTCCGGGCCCAGATCGCCCAGGATCACCACGTCGTAGGCGGCAAGCTGACTTGGCGACAAAGGCTGATCGCTGCCGCTTTCCGCAGTACTGCCCGCACCCCAACGTCGCCATTTGCTGTCGCCCAAATAACTGTGCACGGTGATGGTGCGGTCGCGCTTGAGCGCTTCGCGCAGATAGCGCAATTCATAGCGCGGCCGATTCGCGAGCAGCAGCACGCTCAGCTTTCGCTCGCGCACCGTCACCGTGAGTTGCTGGGTCGCGCTGAGCGCGCCCTGCGTAACCGTGACCGTTACCGTCACCGGCCCTTCGCGTCGGAACACTGGCGCAAGTTTGGCTTCGGTGGGCACGATTAGCGCCGCATCCGGACCGGACTCGGCCGGCGTTTCCACCCTCAGCGGCGTTTCGCCCGGCATCGCGACCGTGATTTTTACCGGCCCACTGCCGGCAGGCAGGGAGCGATGACTGAAGCGCACCGTCAGCGGTTCGATTTCGTTGAGGGCGGCCTCGCGATTCACCACGATTTCGTCGATCCACAGTTCCGGTTCGACGCGCGCGCTGCCGGTCGCCAGCACCGCCACGCGCAGATCGCGACCGCGCCAACCATTAGCGGTTTGCGCCAGGGCGCTGCCGGCGGTGACGCGACCGTCGCTGACCAACAGCAGGACGTCGGGTTTGTGCTCGGCTACCACGCGATCGACATCGGTACCAAGCGGACTGGTCTGGCCGGTGGCGCTGATGCCTTTGGTCGGATTTGCGGCCAGATCCGCTGCGGTCAGCGCGCCGGGCGCAGCCAGGCCAACATAGCTGACGCTGAAACCACGCGTCGGTGCGAGCGCGGTGAGGGCGGTCGCCAACTGGGTCGCGCTGGCGATGCGCGGTTGATGGTCGGGCGTGTCGGTGCGCGCCATTGATGCCGAGCGGTCGATCGCCAACAGCACGGAACCCGGCACCGTGGTGGTGGTGGTACGCCGCCACGACGGCCCCGCGGCCATGAACACCAACAGCACCAGCGCCGTGGCCCGGCACAGTTTCGCGCTGAGACCGAACATGCCGGCGGGTGCGGGCCCGTAGCGTTTCCAGCTCCACCAGGCCAACGCGCCGGCGAGCAGCAGCAGCGGTAACATCAACCACGGTTCAGGCAGATTCGCGAAAGTGAAATCACGCTCGGTATGGGCCGCGCCAGCCGCGGCAGTCAGCGCAGTTTCAGCGGCCATACGTTTTTCCCGCCCAGGCCGCGAATGCCCATTCGCCCAGCGCCAACGCCAGTGCGACCACGATCAACCAACGGCCCAGATCCGCACCGCTGGCCGCCGGCAGCGCCCGCGCCAAATCGCCGGCGAGGTCTGGCGAAGCCGGCTGCTCCAAACGGCCTTCGACCAAGTTCGGCAGCACCACCACTGCGCTGCCGCCATTGGTGTACGCGCCGGTGGGAACCATAAGGGCCGCGCCGCTTTTCACCGGCAATGCTTCGCCGCCGTGTTCCAGCACGGCGGCGGCGGGCGCGGGCAAGCCGGCCTGCCACAACGCTGGTTGGCTTGACCGCGCCGCGTAACGCCGCGCGGTGCGCACCGCCCACAGCGGTGTGGTGCCGCGCGCGACGAAGTCGTCGTTCGCGCCAAGGTCCACCAGCTCGACCACCACCCAGCCTTTGCCGATTGGCAGCGCCACCACCACCGGCGCGGTGCCGGCCGACAGCGCGATTTCAGTCTTCGGCGGCAAGGCCGCTGTGGGCACCGTCGCGAGACTGACCAGCGCCAGCACCTCATCGAGGTCGGCCGCGCCGGCGTTCAGTTTGCCGCCCGGAGTGGTGCCGTCGGCGGTGAGTCCGGTGAGCAACGGCGCCAACTGCGCGTCGCCGCTCAGGCGCGCACGCGTGGCCCACAACACGCCGCCGGCGTTGAGCCAATCCTTCATCCGCGTAGCATCGGCGACCGGCGCGCGCAGCGCCAACAAGCCCTGCGGTGGCAACGCTTCGCCGGCGAATTGTGCGCCGCTGATGGTGCGGACTTCGCCGCGCCCGGCGTCGGCGCGCAGACTGGCGGCCAGATAATCCTGGCCGTCGGCGACGATCAGCGCCGGCAGCTGTTCGCGCACTTGTACCGGTAATTCCAGCAGATTGTCATAGGCGAGGCTGTCGTCCTCGGCGCGGACGCGTAGCAGATGTGCGCCGGCGGTAAGCGGTGGCACGCGCAGCCGCGCACTGCTTTCGGCGGCGGCGGCCGAACCGGCTTTCGCCGCGTCGGCCGCCGCGATGGGCGCCTCGGCGGCCAGGAACGGACCTTGATCTATGGCCAGCGCGATGGCTTTTGGCACGCCTTGGAAGCGCACGCTCAGCTCGCCGCTGTTGCCAGGATGGAGTTCGGCCAGGAGTTCGACCCCGGCGATGGTGGCGTTTGCGGTCGCGCGACCCACCTGCCAACGCGCCACGCGCCGGCAATGCGGCGTCAGCGCGGCGCTTAGCCGTGAGCCGTCATCGCGCTGAAAATCGCTGACCAGGAGCACGTCGGAACCGGTACCCAGCGCGGCCAGTACGGTGTCTGCCGCGGCCCCAGTCGCGGAGTCGTCCAAACCGCCCGGCAGCGCGCTTGCCTCCAACGCGCTTAATGCATCGGTGGCCGCACCAGCGGTGGTCTCGGTCAGCACGCGCGCGTCGGCGGCGACCGCGATCAGCGTGACCGCGCGATAGCCGCCCAAGCGCGCTGGCAGTGCTGCTTTTGCCGCTGCCAATGGGCCCGGATCGGTGCCGCGCGCGCCCATGCTGGCGCTGATATCGAGGATCAGCACCAGGCTATCGCCGCCGCCCAGTCCGGCCAAACTTGGCCGCGCCAGCGCGAGCGCGATCAGCGCCACCAACGCACAACGCATCAGCAACAGCAGCAAATTCGTTAGTTTGTAGCGGCGCTGCGCCCGTTGCGCGGCGGCCAGCAACCAACGCATCGCCGCCCACGGTCGCGGCTGTGGCCGCTGACGCAGCAGCAGATGGATCAGGATCGGTACGCTGATGAGCGCCAGTCCGCCGAGAAGTGCCGGGTGCAAAGCGCTGAACACGTCCGGGTCTTACGGGGGGCCGCGCGAGCGCTCTAGCAGAAAACCGCGCGCACGTTCGGGGTTGGGTGCGCGGTCGCGCGCTCTAGCGTGCGCGCATGCGTGCAGCGACTTTGCAGATGTCGGGAATGGTGCTGGCGATGGTCGCCGGAGCGGGCGTTTTTCCGATTGCTCAGTCGGTGATCGCGGCGGCCGAGGTGCCCGCCGCCGCGATCCCGACCGCGGTCGCAGCCACTGTCAGCACCCTCGACGGGCAGGTGGTCAATGGACCAGAACTGACTTTCACGGCCACCAGCGTGACCATCGCCGGACGCGCATTGGCGCTCGCCGATTGCGACGCGCTGACGCTGCCGGGCAAGCTCAGTGCGGTTGGTTCGGCGAAGCAGGGCGTGTGGCTCTCGGACGGCGGTTGGCTGCCAGCCGCAGCGATTTCATCCGGCAAAGCAGATGACCAGATTGAGGTTACCAGTGCGCTCGGACGCCTGGTTTTACCGCTGTCGGCGCTGCGCGGATGGGGCGCGACGGAATTGCCGAAGGCCGGCACTGGCGATCAAGTGCTGATCGCGGGCTCGGTGTTGGCGGGCACGGTGCAGGGCGTGCGCGGTGGAAAACTGATGGTGCAAAGCAGCCTTGATCCGGTGGCGTTAGAGCTTGGCGATGTGCTTGGCCTACGCCTGAACGGCGCGGCCGTGGGCAGCAAAGGCATCATGCTGACCGCGAGCCTGGATCCGAATCAGCCGCCGGTGCGGCTGCTGCCGAAACCGGGGTTGCCGTTGGCGGTCGCGCCGCTGGTGCCGATGGCCGCCGCGCTTGCCGGCGTGACGGTGCGCGTCGAAGGCGGCCGGCGCGTTTATTTGGGCGCGTTAACGCCCAGCCAGGTCGACGAGACCGGCGCCTTCGGCGTCGTTTGGCCGCATCAGATCGACCGGAACCTAGATGGTTCAGCATTGGTGCTGGGGGGCGTGCGTTACGACCACGGCGTGGTGCTGCACAGTCGCGCGCGGCTGACGTGGACGCTTGGCGGTCATTATCTGCGCCTGAAAACCATGGTCGGCATCAGCGATCTGGTCGCGCCCGAAGGCGACTGTGCGGTCACTATTAACGCCGACGGTAAGCAGCTGTGGCATCGTGATGCGGTGCGCAGCGGCGACGCGCCGGTGGCGGTGGAGCTTGATTTGTCCGGCGTCACCGCGCTGGAAGTGCTGGTCGAGGACGGCGCGCGCTATGACATCGGCGATCATCTGGCGCTCGCCGGTGCCTGGCTGCTGAAAAAATAAAAGCGGGTGACGGGCTAACCCGTCACCCGCAGCGAAGCGCTTGAAAAATTCAGGCGTTTAAGCCGGCTTGGGTTCCGTCGGCGTGGCTGCCGGCGCATTGCCCGTGGCGCTAGTCGCCGCGTCATCGCGCTTGGCTTCTTCTTCCAGTTCCTTCGCCAATTGGTCGAGGTCTTCGAGATCCTCGTCATCCCAATAATCGTCTTCGCGCACCAGCAGGTAGCCGAGCATGCCGCCGGCGATGAACAGGTTTAGGCAATAGCCGAGGATCAGCAGATAGATCAGGCTTTGCCACAGACCCGCGATCAGGCCGGGACCGTAGACGTAATACCCGCCGTCGGAGCTGTTGCCGTAGCCGTTGCGCTGCGTGAATTCGTTCCAGGGCGAACGTGGACCGGACGGCAGGAATTCGCGGGGGAATGCGCCCAGGCCGCCGGTGGTGACCGTTACCGCGCTGGTGTACGGCGACACGTCCATGTAGCCGCGTACTTTGTCGCTCCATGCGTCGGCCTTGGTGAGCGTCGTCGTGACCTCGGTGGTCGGCAGCGGCGCGCGCGCGATTTGGTCGAGATAACTCATGCCGGCAGTGCCAATGCCCAGCGCGATCTTCACCATGATCGCAACTAATAGGATGCAGCCGACCAGCACATGCGGCTTGGTGCCGACGGCCTCAATGGTGTCGACGACATTGTCGAACCAGCCGTGTTTGCGTACCGCGATGATCGACGGGAACACGAACACCGACAGGCCGACCGCGATCGACAACAGGATCGCGAAGATCGCCAACGCGTAGCTGAGCGGATACAGCAGTCCGTACAGCGCGCCGCCGACGAACGGGATGCTGGCGAGCAGCGCTGGCAGATACAGAAACAGCGCGTTCACGCCAGCCAACAGCACGATCAGGAAGAGCGGCACCAACAGG
>JBBROQ010000034.1:0-19274 GCA_038229115.1 Planctomycetota bacterium
ACGCCCTGCGCGCGCCGGGCATCAGCATGCTGACGGTGCCCGGTCTGCGCCGTGGTTGGTTGGCGCAATTGACGACGGTCGCGGCGTCAGGCGGCTCAGCGTGCGCGTCGGGCAGCGGTCAAGCTAGTCGCGTGCTGTTGGCGATGGGCGTCGCGAACGAGGACGCCGGCAACAGCATCCGCATCAGCCTGGGCGAGCGCTCGACCGCTGCCGAGGTCACCGCGATCGTCGCGGAATTGGCGCAGGGCGCCGCGCGGTTGCTGAAGTAGTCGCACGGCTTTCAGCTCGTGTGAGCTCGCATGTAGATGTGATCAGGTGGCGATGAAGTTCACTTGAAGACGCGCTGCGTAATGTCATCGCGCGACGACTCCCGGCAGCCGGATTGCGCTGATGTTGCGTCATCTAGCATCCCGCCGCGTTGACGCCGGCCTGGGTCACCGCCTAGGCTTTGCGCTCACGGAGAAACTGCCGCATGGATCCCAACGTTGCCGCCCATCTGCCTGCCCTGGTGTGGCTGATCGCCGCTGCGGCACTGGTGTTTTTCATGCAGGCCGGGTTCGCCGCGGTCGAGGCCGGCACGGTGCGGTACAAAAACGCGGTCAATGTGGCGCTGAAGAATGTGATCGATTTGTGCTGCTCATTTTCGGCCTTCTTCGTGGTCGGGTTTTCACTGATGTTTGGCCACAGCATTCAGCTCGGCGGCTGGGGCATCATCGGCATGCCGGAATTCTTTTTGAACAATGTGCCGCCGGTGAATCCACAGGGCACCGACGTCTACACCATCTTCCCAATGGCCGCGTTTCTGTTCCAGGTGACGTTTTGTAACACGGCTGCGACCATCGTTTCTGGCGGGGTGGCCGAGCGCTCGCGCTTCATGGCGTATGTGTTGGTGTCGTTCGGGATCGGCATCTTTATCTACCCCGTGTTCGGACATTGGGCGTGGGGTGGCGGGTGGCTCATGCAACTCGGCTATCACGATTTCGCGGGCTCATCGGTGGTGCATCTGATGGGCGCCGGCATCACCCTGGCCGGCATACAGATCATGGGAAATCGCATCGGTAAATACGGCCCCAATGGCGAAGTGCGGACCATCGCCGCATCGTCGATGCCGTTGGTGGCGATAGGCGTGTGCTTCCTGGCGTTCGGGTGGATTGGCTTCAATGGTGGCTCGAAGGAACTCGGCGTCGACACCGCCGGCATCATCGTCAACACGCTCAACGCGGGCTGCTTCGGCGGGCTGGCAGTGATGCTGCTGATTTGGGCGATGCGCGGCGTGCCGGACGCGGGCTTGATCCTGAATGGCGTACTCGGCGGCTTGGTTGCGATCACGGCGAACGCCGACGTGGTCAGCCCGCCGGCCTCGGCGGTGATCGGACTTATCGGCGGCGCGGTGGTGCTGGTCGGGACGCGCCTGATGGATCGCTGGAAGTGGGATGACGCGGTGGGCGCGGTGCCGGTGCATGGCTTTGCCGGGGTCGCGGGGGTGCTGTGTACGGGGCTGTTCGCGACGCCGGAATGGCTGGCCAGCGTGAAGATGGATCGCGGCCATTTCTTGGGGGTGCAGGTGTTGGGCGCGTTGGTGTGTTTTGCCTGGGCCTATGGCGCGGGCTTGCTGCTGTGGTGGCTGGTCGGGCGCTTCACCAGTCTGCGCATCGGCCCGGATGAAGAGGCCGTTGGCATGAATTACAGCGAGCATCAGGTCGAGGATCCCATGCTGGAACTGACCCAGGCCCTGACGGCGAATCTGCAAGGTCAACACCGGCAAATCAGCCTCGACAATGTGCGCGAGGGCGACTTGGTGCCGATCGTGCGCGCACTCAATACGCTGGTCGGACGCCTGCATGACGTGCGGATGCAGACCGGTAAATGGGCGTCGAATCTGCGCGATCTACGCCTGGGCATCCAGGAACAGCAGAGCTTGAGCGCGCGCGGCACCGCCAGTTCGATCAGCGACCTCAGCGACAGTCGCGACAGTCTGCTGAAGATCTCCGCCTTCCTAGATCAGATCGGCAACGAGCACGCCTTCGTGCCGGTGCTGGCCGACCTGGTGCGACAAGTGCAGCGCCGCATCGACCTGACCCTGGCCGAGCTGCCGACGGTGGCGAGCGCGCTGGAACGGGTGAAGGCCCGCGTCACGCAATTGGATGATCTCGCCGCGTCGATGCGACAACCCGGAGGTGCACGATGATCCCGATCGCCGCCGGTCAGGTCATCGGCCCAGCTCGCCTGGACCAGTTTATCGGCGAAGGCGCGATGGGCGTGGTCTATCGCGGTCACCACCTCAGCCTTGGCATTGATGTCGCGGTGAAGGTGCTCAAACCCGAGGTCTACAGCGGCGATCCGCGCTACCGCGAACGCTTCCAGCGCGAGGCGCGATTGGCGGCGCGCCTGAACCATCCAGGAATCGTCCGGGTGCTGGATTTCGGCGAGCACGCCGGCGGCTCAACTTATTTGGTGATGGAGTTCGTCGACGGCTACACGTTAGAGGAATACCTACGCCGCCATCAGGGCCCGGTGCCCGAGCAAACCGGCCTGCGTATTCTGGCCGCGGTCGCAGCGGCGTTGGGCGCGGCGCATGACGAAGGCATCGTGCACCGCGACCTGAAACCCGCGAATTTGCTGATAAATCGCAAAGGGCAGCTGAAGGTCGCGGATCTAGGTCTAGCGCGCGAAGACGGCTCGGCCGCCTTGACCAAAGAGCACACCGCCCCCGGCACGCCGGCGTACATGGCGCCCGAGTGCTTTCAGCCCGATCAGCCCACCGACCAGCGCGTCGATCTGTATGCGCTGGGCATCATCGGCTATCAACTGGCCTACGGCCGTCAGCCGTACAGCGGCCCCGTAACACAAATCATCAACGGCCATTTGGGTGGCCAGGCCGACTGGTCCCGCCCCACCGCCTACAGCAGGCGCACCGTCGCCATCATCCGCAAACTGATGGCAGTCGATCCGAGCGCGCGCTACGCCATCGCCAACGCGGCGCAGATCGAGCTGCGCACCGAAATGGGCACCATCCCCGCGACTTCGCGCGCCAAAATCGGCGCCGGCGATTCGTCGTCCTCGATCGCGAAAATCTTCGAAGGTGGCCTCAGCGCGACGCTGAGTGAACGCGATGGTCGCACCATCGTCCACACCACGCGCTCAGAACGGCTGTTGGTGTGGCTGATCTTGGCCGCGGTGATCGTGATCGCGACGATCGGCTTTCTGTCGTATTCGCACACTGGCCGCGCGACGCCCCCGGCGGCACCGGTTACCTCACCGCCGATCGAAGCGCGAGCGACGCCCCCGTTGGCCGCGCCGGCCGCGCCGGCCCCACTGCCGAAGACTGCGGCGCCAGCCCCTTCCGTCCCGGCGCCAACCTCTTCCGCCCCGGCGCTAACTGCTGACATCACGCCGACCGAATGGCTGGCGCCCGCCCCGCCGCCGTTGCGCCTGATCCCGGCCGACCGCGTTCCGGCCGACCCCGCAGATCCCACACCGCCGGCCGCTGTCGCGCCAGCTGTCGCGCCCGCGCCGGAACCGGCCGTGGTCAAACCCGCGCCGACGCGACCTGCGTTCAACGACTGATCGCCGATCGCCAGCGCAGCGCGCGGCTTATTTCTCGATGAACACGATCTGTTCCGGCGGAACCGTCAGCGTCATGGTTTGGCCTTTGACCGTGATCAGATTGTCCAAGCCGGTGACTTGACCGTTGCGGAGATTGATCACGCGATCGGCGCGGGCTTCGAGATATTTGAGGAACCCCGTCAACGACACGCTGCCGTCGTTGTGGGCCAGATAGTCGACCAGGCGGCGGAACAGTTTCGGCATCAGCACCGCTTCGTCGGTGAGGGTCGCCAAGCTCGAAACACGCACGCCCAGGTTGGTGCGATCCAGCGGCCACAGGGCGCGCTTGCGTTTGCGCGCGCTGGCGGTGCTGGCCGCCAGCGCGTCACGGATGTCGACATACAGTTTTGAATAGAAGGTCGGGTAGGCGAGGCCGGCATCGAGCACGCGGTAATTCGCGCTGTGTTTGAGCAGCGCGACATCGAATTTCTGGTCGGTGCCATCGCGGCCCGGGCCGGCGCCGGGGAAGGTGAACGCCACCGCGCGGCCGTAGGTGTCGGCGAACCGGGTGAGGATGAAGCCCTTGGTCTCGAGCGGCGTGCTGGCGCTGACGATCTCGCGCGGTCCGCGCGTGATCGCGGTGAAGCCCAGAATTTTCAGCAGCTCGGCCGAGGCGGCGTGCGCGAAGCGCAGCGGTTGGTGCAGGTTGCCCAAGCCGCCGCCCTGCGGTTGGAAGTGCGTCTCTAACGCGTCGATGCCATCCAAGCGCAACTGCACGCCGCCGGCGTGGTTCAGCCGGACTTTGCCCTCGATGCGATTGAGCAGATCCGGCTTCTTCGGATAAAACCGCACCGAATCGCCATCCGGCGCGGCGTCAACAACCGGGAAAACCCCGTCGATATGTAAGAGCGGCATGCGTTGCTCCTGTGCGTGTGGCCGGGTGGATCCCGACGCGTCGCACCATCACAACGGCCGCGCAAGTCGCGGTGAAGAACTGGTCAAAAAGCGGTGAAGGTGCGGGCGGCGGTGCGGTGATGTGGGTGGCTATTGTGGTCGGACGCCGGCGGGGCGGGCAGCGCGCGTATGCAGGACGTGCAAAAGTATATCTGCCCAGGCCCGCACGACTTTATCGCGATCATGCTTGCTGAGCAATTCCAGCTTATGTTCAGAGCCATCAAAATCACCGCGGTCGATGCGAAACTCCAGGGCACCCCATCTCGTCGCTTCGTTCGAGCAATCTGGATCACTCATGCTCACACCTTTGCTTGGCCCCTGACTCGCCAACGCCGCGACCACCTGACCCACGAACGGGCTGTTCTGGATCGTCCACATCGGCGCGATCCGCGGCATCAGCATCCCGAGGAGCATGAGCGCCGAGCCAATCACCAGCAGCGCGATCAAGGTGACTTTGCCGGGTGCGTCCATGTTTCGACTTCAGGCCGAACGCGTTGATCTGACGTTCACGGCCACGACGCGCGCTTGGTCGGATTCACGATTGGCAGCGCGGACGCTGGATAAAATGCGCGAAAATGCGTGGGATTGCGCGTGATCACGCCGCTGCCGCGGGAGGCGACGGTGGCGATCAGCAGGTCGGCGACCGGACGGCGCGGGACCGCGTCGTTGCTGCGGCGGGCGTGGATGTGCTGATGCCAAGCGGCGAAGGCACGTTTGGTGTCGGCATCGTTCCAGGCCATCGCGTGGTCTTTCGTAGGCGCGGTCAGGCCGTGGTGGGCGACGCCGACGTGGGCGAGAAAGTCTTCCAACAGCAACAGGTCACCGGCAAAGGCGGGCGCGAGTTCGATCACGGTTGTGCTGGTAATGGCTAGGCCCGCCGAAGCTAGATGCGCGAGACATTCCGCCGATGGCCGCCCGAACACCGGATCGTGCAGATGGATGTCCAACAGCACGCAGGTGTCGACGATCCAGGTCACTTTCGGTTTTCCGTTTCGCCGGCACGCAATTCCGCGAGCAGGTCATCGGTGCGCTTCGGCAATTTCAGACCATGGCGAGCGGCGAAGCCCAACGCCGCGACGGGATCGGCCACCCGCGGCACCGGGCGCAGCCGCGCTTCGCCATCAACCACCACCCAGCGCAACTGCTGGCCGCTTTCCAGATGCAGCTGCGCGCGCACCCATTGCGGTACTTGGGTCTGGCCGCGGGTGGAAAGTACGGAAGTCAGGGTCGTTGCTGGCATGCGGGAGTATGGCATACATGCGGCCAACGTACATGACGGGATAGTGCTCGTGCGGTAAACCGCTGTTTCAGCCGACGGGATCAGCTCAACAGGCCGGCGACTGCCGCCCACACCGCATGCTCAACCGCATCGGCGTCGGCGCTGGCGTCGATGCGGGTGAGTTCGCCGGCGTCGGCCAATGCGGTGTAACCGGCGTGGACGCGGCGCAGGTAATCCAGGCCGCGGGCTTCGATGCGATCGGCGCGACTGCGATCATTGGCGCGGGCGCGCGCGGCGGCGGGTTCCAGATCCAACCACAGCACCAGGTCGGGGCGCACTGGGCCGATCGCCAGCGCGATCGCGGCGCGCACCTGCGCGATGTCCAGGCCCAGGCCGTAGGCCTGATAGGCGATGGTCGAATGGTAGAAACGGTCGAGCAACACCGTCTCGCCCGCGGCCAACGACGGCACGATCACTTCGTCGCACAGTTGCGCGCGCGCTTGCAGATAGCCGAACAATTCCGCCACCGGGCAGGCGCGGGTGGCGGGGTCCAACAAGATCGCGCGTTGCTGTTCGCCCAACACCGTGCCGCCCGGTTCGCGCAGGCGGCGCACGCGCGTGCCGGCCTTCAGCAGCCGTTGTTCCAGGCGTTCAAGCTGCGTGGTTTTGCCGCAGCCATCGATGCCTTCGAACACGATTAGCGGCATGGCGCGCTCAGTGCGGAGAGACGGATGCGGGCGCGACCACCGGCGGCATGGCGTCAGGCGGCTCGGCGGGGAACCAATGCATGGCCAAGCCCAATGCGATCAGCAAGCCGGCGGCCAAGCGGTACCAGCCGAAGGCTTTGAAGTCGTGGGTGGCGACAAACTTGATCAGCCAACGGATCACGAACCACGCGACGATGAACGAAACCACAAAGCCGACCGCGAGTTCGCCCATGCGCGCCCCGGTTAGTTCGTGGCCATGCTTGTACAGCTTCAAAGCGCTGGCCCCGATCATCACTGGGATGGCGAGGAAGAACGAGAACTCGGTCGCGGCCGGCCGCGACACGCCCAACAGCAGCGCGCCCATGATGGTTACGCCGCTGCGAGAAGTTCCGGGGAACAGCGCCGCCAACACCTGGCAAAAACCAATGATCAGCGCGACCCGCATCGGCAAGGACGTGGCATCGGTGTAGACGTTGCGATGGCGCAGGCGCTCGATCAGTAGGATCAGTAAGCCGCCGATGGCGAACGAGGCCGCGACCACTTCGATCCGCATCAAGTGCTTCTCTGCCCAGTGGTCGGCCGGCACGCCGATCACCACTGCTGGCGCGACGGCCAGAATCACGCTGAGCGCAAACGCACGCGCTTTTACGCCGGTTTCGTCACGCCGCGCCAGATGCAAAACCGGCGGGACTACCCTTTGCCAACTGATCAGCAGCACGGCTAGGATCGCGCCTAATTGGATGAAAACCGTGAACACCTCGCCCGGATCGGTGAAGCCGAGCATGCGCTCGGCGACCAACAAATGCCCGGTGGATGAGATCGGCAAAAATTCGGTGATGCCTTCGACCACGCCCAAAATGGCGGCGTCGATCATGCGCGTAATATCCACGGACGGCCCTCGGGCGGCATGGTCAAATGCAGCCGCAGAGCGCAACTGCGGAGCCGTACGCAGCGGTGTCGCCAGCGCGGCGGCGTTACTGAAGTTTCTCGATGTGGCTGTCCTTGTTCACGGCCATCGATTCCTGGGACCGCGCGCCGCCGGCGCGCATCGCTTGCATCCACCGATGCGCGCCAGCGGCGCGCGGTCCCAGGCGATGGTTCGGCCAACCACCTAGGAAAGTTTAGGAAGCACGGCCAAGCGATCGGACGTAGCCGCCGGGCCAACAGGCCGGAACATCACGCATGCATGTCGTGCACGTCATTGCGCGCCTGAACGACGGCGGCCCGGCGCGGGTGCTCGCGGCGCTGGGCGCTGAACTCGCTCGACGCGGACAACGCGTGACGGTGCTGGCTGGACGCTGTGCGACCGATGAACCGGATCTGACTGAGCAAATACGCGCAGCCGGAATCACCGTGGAAACGCTGCCGGCGTTGGGCCGACGGCTGTCGCCGTTACGCGATGTGGATGCGTTGCTGACGCTGACCGCGCGGCTGCGCGCGCTGGCGCCGGACGTGGTGCATACGCACACCGCGAAGGCCGGGGCGCTGGGGCGCTTGGCGGCGCGCTGGCTGCATCTGCTCTGCGTGCACACCTATCACGGGCATGTGCTGCACGGTTATTTCAGCCCGGCTTTGAGCCGCGTCGCGCGCGATGCCGAACGGCTGTTCGCGGGCGCGCATCATCATCAGGCGCTGACGCCGTCGCAGGCCGATGATCTGGCCACCCGCTGCGGCATCGGACGCGGCGCGCATTGGCAGGTGCTGCCGATCCCAGTGGTGCCGGTCACGCCGGTCGCATCGGGCGCGGCGGCATGGCATGCGCAGTTGGAGCGCACGCTGCCGGTAGTCGGTTTCCTCGGTCGTTTGGTGGCGGTGAAAGATGGCGCGTTGTTCCTGCGCACGATCGCTGCGCTCAATCGTCAACGTCCGATTCAGGGTCTGATCTGCGGCGATGGCGACCAGCGCGAGGTGCTCGAACGTTTGGCTAAACGCCTGGATTTTCCGGTCTTATTCACCGGCTTCGTGACGGCCGGCGAAGCGCTGGGCGTGATGCGCGTGTTGCTGATGAGCAGCCGCAACGAGGGCCTGCCGCTGACCGCGATTGAGGCCGGGGGCGCCGGCGTGCCGGTGGTCGCGCCGGCGGTTGGTGGATTGGCGGATGTCATCCGATGGGGCGGCGCGAGCGGCGCGGCGCGCACGCCGACGGCGCTGGCAGCGGCGTGCGCACGGCTGTTGGATGACGGCGTCGAGCGCACGGCGGCGATCACCGGTGGCATAGCGTTGGCCGCGCGGCTGACGCCGGCGGCGCTGGCTCCGGCGTACGAAGCGCTCTACGGTCGCGTCCGCGCATGAACCGTTTTCTGCTGGTGTTTTTGAGCGTGCTCTGGTTCGCGCTGCCGCTGCGCAGCGCGGTCGAGGTGACGCCGCGTTTTCAGGAACCGGTGCAGGTCGGTGATTATCTCACCTGGGACATCACCGGCCTGCCGGCGGAAGCGCTCAGCGATGACGTGGCGCGCAATCCGACGCTGATCATCCGCGGGCCGGATCGGCGCGAGTGGCGACGCGCGTGCTTCACCTATCAGGAACACGCCTCGGCGATTGTCGCCGGTGACGACAGCCCCGGCGTGATCGCCAACGGCGCGCGGATTTTGCAGACACGGCACACGGTGCGCGCTGCGGGTGTACACCGCTGGACCTTGGTTGATCCCGCCGGGGTCGAGCTGGCGCGCGGCGCGGTGACGGTCGCGGCCGGCAGCTCTGCCAACAGCGGCCCGATCCGCATCAGTCCCGACAATCCGCGCTTACTGGCGCGGCCTGATGGCAGCGTGGTGATTCCGATCGGGCCGAATGTGGCGTGGGCGCAGGGGCCGGATCGCCTTGCACATTTCACTCGGTATTTTCAGGCGTTACACGCCGCCGGCGGCAATCATGTACGAGTCTGGTTCGCCAGTTGGTGCGGCGGCATCGAAAGCGATGTGCCGGATGCGTACCGGCAAGATCACGCTTGGCTGATGGATCGGATTCTGGCCTTGGCGCGCGCGAATCAGTTGGTGGTGACCCTGGTGCTCGACAACCATCACGACCTGATTTACGGCAAGCACTGTCCGTATGGGGCCAAGCTCGACCAACGTTTGGCGACCTTTTTTGCTGCCACGCCGGGCGAGCAATATGCGCGGCGGTTGCGGTATGTGTTGGCGCGCTGGGGCGCGGACGACGCGGTGATGTCGTGGGAGCTGTGCAACGAACCGGACCTGGCGCAGCCGATTCGTGAACGGGTGTTGCCGTGGATGAACGGCGCGGCGGACCTGCTGAAAAAAACTGATCAGGATCGCCGGCTGATTAGCGCCAGTTGGTGCGGGCCGGATGTCGCACGGCTGCGCGAATTGCCGGCGGTGCAGCTGATCGGGCTGCACCGCTATGTGTTGGAATGGGCGGATCCGATCGGGCTGTTGAAACTCGGCACGCGCGATGGCGTCGGGATGCTGCTGTACGACGCCGGGCAATTGAACGAACTGCAACGGCCGTGGAGCTTTGGCGAGGTCGGCTATCAGGGCACCAACGAAGAAAATCCGGGCAACGCGAAGGACCGCGATGGCCTGCTGCTGCGCCAGCAGGCGTGGGCGGGATTCCTGTTGGGGGGCTATGGCAGCGGCATGAATTGGTGGTGGGACGTGTACATCGATGAAGCGCAATTGTGGTCGAGCTACCGTGGGCTGGCGCGCGCGACTGCGAAGCTGGATTGGCGCGACGCCGAACTGGCGCCACTGGCGCCCAATCGCGGCCACCCGCTGCGCGTGCTTGGCTGGCGCTCACCACGGCATGCGCTGCTGTGGCCGCACCTGAGCGCGGACACGTGGCATCGCATGTTGGTCGATGGCGACGCGCGGCCGACCATAACCGCACCGGTCACGATGACCCTCAGCGGCATGGCGGCGAGCGCGCATTTCCGGCTGCATGAACTGGATCAGCGCAGCGGCGATGAACTCGCTGTGGACTCCGCCAGCGCCGACGCCGACGGAAATCTGCCGGTGACGGTGGGTGCGCTGTGGCTGGATCGGGTGCTGTGGATCGAGCTGTCACCGTGACTGCGACTTCTCGCCCGCTTGGTCGTCGCCGTTAGCGTAAGCTAGACTCTCTGCACTCAGAACCGGAACGAACCACGCATGCCGATCACCACTGCCGTCATCGCCGACGACGAGATCCTCAACCGCGATCTGATGGCCGAGCTGCTGCCGCGCTGCGGTATCGCCGTGCGCACGGCAAAAGACGGCGTGCACGCGCTGAAAGCGCTGGAAGCCGAGCCCGCGGATTTGCTGATCACCGACATTCGCATGCCCGGCATGGGCGGGCTGAAATTGCTGTTGAAGGCGAAAGAAAAATGGCCGGACATGCCGGTAGTGATGATGACCGCGTTTGCCTCGGTCGAATCCGCGGTCGAAAGCATGCGCCAGGGCGCCTACGATTATCTGATGAAGCCGTTCGGACTGGAGCAGGTCGAGGCGCTGCTGCTGCGCCTGAACGAGCGTCAGGCGTTGGTGCGCGAGGTGAAAGTGCTGCGCGCCGAAGTGCGCGACCGCCATCGCGAACGGCAAATGTTGGGCAACAGTCCAGCGATGGTGCAGGTGTTGGACACCATCGCCCGCGCTGCGCGTGCGAACGCGACCGTGCTGGTGCGTGGCGAAAGCGGCACTGGCAAGGAACTGGTGTCGCGCGCGCTGCACGAGCAATCGCTGCGCGCCGCCGGCCCGTTCATCCGCGTTAACTGTGCCGCGCTGACCGAGACGTTGCTGACCAGCGAACTGTTCGGCCATGAAAAAGGCTCGTTCACCGGCGCCGACGAACAGCGCATTGGGCGCTTTGAACTGGCCCACGGCGGCACCCTGCTGTTGGACGAGATCAGCGAAATATCCCCAGATTTACAGGCGAAATTGCTGCGCGTATTGGAAGAGCGCGAGTTCGAGCGGGTCGGCGGCTCGCGGCCGATCAAGGTCGACGTGCGCATCGTCGCCACCACCAATCGCAATCTGTTGGAAGAAGTCCGCCGCGGCCGTTTTCGCGAAGATTTGTATTACCGTCTGAATGTGATCCCGGTCGATCTGCCCAGTTTGCGCGAACGCCGCGACGACATCAGCGGTTTGCTCGATCACTACCTGTCGGTGTTCGCGCGCGAGCTCGGCGCGGCCCCGGCGATGGCCGAGGCTGCGCGCGCGCTGTTGGTTGGTTATCGTTGGCCCGGCAACATCCGCGAATTGGTCAACGTGGTCGAGCGCTTGGTGGTCCTGAATGGCGACGCCGCGATCACCGACGTCGCCGTGCGCCGCTGTCTGCCGGAACTCGCCGACCCCGCCAACTCGTCCGCCACCGCCGCAGATCATCCCAACGCGATCCGCTTCGGCGACGCGCTGACGCTCGACGCGCTCGAACGCCGGCACATCGAAGCCACGCTTGAGCGCCTGGGCGGCAACAAGCAGCTGGCCGCCGATCAGCTTGGCATCGCCCGGCGCACGCTGTTCGACAAGCTCGCGCGTTGGAAGGGCGACGGCGCGGTTGACGAGGGCTGAGTCGTCGCGTTAGCGCGCGGGCGACAACGATGCACGGCTGGTGCTAAGGTCGGCGATCACGCCGTCGAAAATCAGGCGGTACATCGGATAGTGCGCGGGGTCGCTGGAACAGGTCACGCAGACGCCGACCTGATCGGCGTTGCTGCCGATGGTGGTAGTGAACAGTTTTTGTTCCCAGGTCTGCCGGCCGATGCTGACGCTGTAGTGGACGAACTGCCAACGCCGCGCGCCGATCATCACGCCCTCGAAATTGCGATCGTTGGTTGGGAAGAATTCGGTCGCGGTGCGGGCCAGATCATCCAGGCAACGCGCGCTAAATCCGGCTGGGGTTTCGTTGCGCGTGGTGTCCAACGGCGCGATTACCACCGCGACGATGCCGCGGCCGCGCGCGCCGGTGCCGTCGCCCGGGTCGGGGCTAGACAGCACTGTCGCCACGCCGTCAACCGCGCGGGTCAAGGTCCAGCCCGCGGGCGGGATCAACACCAGATCGGCTGGCCAATGCAGCGCTTCGTCGGCGGCGGAAGCGTCCGACGCCGCGCACGTCAGCAGCAGCAAAAAGCCAATCTGCGCTCGCATGCGCGCAACCGTACGCCGCCAACAACAACACGAAACCCCCGGCAAATGCCGAGGGTTTCGTGCGTCGCAAACAACGAACGGAAAGCGCTCAGGCCTTGGCGGCTTTGGCGGCTTTCGACGGCATGCTGGTAACTTTCTTCACCGCCGCCTGCAACGCGGCGACCTTGTCAGTCTTTTCCCAGCTGAAGCCCTTCCGGCCGAAGTGGCCGTGATAGGCGGTCTGGCGATAGATCGGCTTGAGCAGATCCAGGCTTTCGATGATCGCCTTCGGACGCAGGTCGAACACGTCCTGCACGGCGGCGGACAGCACTTCGTCGCCGACCGCGCCGGTGCCAAAGGTGTCGACTTTGACGCTGACCGGTTTGGCCACGCCGATGGCGTAGGCGACCTGCACTTCGACGCGGCGCGCGAGTTTCGCCGCGACCAGATTCTTCGCCACCCAACGCGCGGCATACGCGGCCGAGCGGTCGACCTTCGACGGATCCTTGCCGCTGAACGCGCCGCCGCCGTGACGGCCCATGCCGCCGTACGTGTCGACGATGATCTTGCGCCCGGTCAATCCGGTGTCGCCGTGCGGGCCGCCGACTTCAAAGCGGCCGGTCGGGTTGATGTGAAAGATGGTCTTCTTATCGACCTGCACTTTCGACGCGGCGTTGATGACCTTGGTGCACATCGCGATCATGTCTTTTTTGATCGTCGCCATTTTCGCTTCGGGCGTGTGCTGCGTCGACAACACCACGGTGTGGATGCGCACCGGCTGATCGCCTTCGTACTCGACCGTGACCTGGCTCTTCGCGTCCGGACGCAGGTATTTCAGCTTGCCGGTGGCGCGCAGGCGCGCCTGTTCCTCGACCAAACGATGGCTGAGAATGATCGGCAGCGGCATCAGTTCCGGCGTCTCATCGACGGCGAAGCCAAACATCAGGCCCTGATCGCCAGCGCCTTGTTCCTTGTTGCCGGTCTCGTCCACGCCCATGGCGATGTCCGGGCTTTGGCTGTGCAGGGCGACCATGATGCCGCAGGAATCGGCGTCGAAGCCAACGCGCGAATCGGTGTAGCCGATTTCTTTAATAGTCCGGCGCACGATCGCCTGCACGTCGATATAGCCCTTGGTGGTCACTTCGCCGGCGACGACCACCTGCCCGGTGGTGCACAGGACTTCGCAAGCCACGCGGCTCTTGGGATCCTGCGCTAGGAAAGCGTCGAGGATCGCGTCGCTGATCTGATCGGACACCTTATCGGGGTGGCCCATCGAGACGGATTCGGAAGTGAACAGGGAGCGAGCCATGGGAGTTCCTTTTGCAGTAGCGCTGACCGTGATGCCGTGGACGTGACCGGCGGCGCGGGGACGGGCCACGGGTCATCGCTGTATGATGATGGAGCGATATACGCCCTGACGGGCACAGTCAAAGCATGCGCGACAGTGTTAACGCCGAATGAACCGCATGCGGTCGCCAGCCGCGCGTCGTGTCAGGCGTGCGTTGTCCGTGTTAGCGCGTCGCAAAATGCAGATCGACCACGCCCAGGGCCAGCGCAGCCAGCAGCACACCAATAGTCACCAACAGCGTCGCGAGCACCGGCTGCTTATGCCGCGCCAATCGCGCCGCGATCACCACGCCGACCACCGCGGTCGCTGCCGCTCCAGCGATGCCCAGGGGTCCGCGGATGGTCACGCCTACCAACGGCCCGACGCCCAGCAGCACATCGATCGCCAGCACCACACCGCACAGGGTACGCGTGCTGACATCCTTCATGCGAGCGAAAGCCACCGCGGCCGGCGCCGCGTGCAGAAGAAACAGCAACGTGTCGAGGTGCAGCATGGTCATCTATAGATGTTCGAGCTTAGATCGAGGAGGCAATCACGGCGCACGCGAGGTATCATCCCGCTGCCCATGGCCGTGCTCTACCGCATCCACAAACAGCGCTTCGCCGTGAACGAAGTGGTGTTCGCACAGGACACGCCGCCGCTTGGCCTGTACATCGTGCAGTCGGGTCACATCAGCTTGCACCGTGATGTGCAGACGGTCGCCGGGGCCACCCGCATCAGCCTGGGCACCCTCGGCCCCGGCAGCATGTTCGGCGAACTGGCGTTGATCGACAACCGACTGCGCAGCGCGTCGGCCATCGCCAAAACCGCATCCACCTGTTTGGTGCTGCCAAAACGCATGTTCGAGGACGAATGCCGACATCTGAAGCCGTGGCTGATGACCATTATCCGGCTGCTGGCCTTGCGCCTGCGCGAGACCACCGCGCTGTTGGATCAACAAATCGCGCAGGTGGCCAAGACCGGTGGCCTGATGGTGCTGCCCAGCGATCCCGACACCCGGCGCGAACTGCGCTCGTTGATGGACGATTTACAAAGCCAAGCGCAGTCTGAATTGGACGCGCAGGATTAGCGCTGAAGCGCGACTAGACCATCCATCAGCGGCACCAGTTGCTCAGTCAGCAGCTGCCGGGTGCGGCCCGGAAATTGATCCGCGGGCACCGTCACCGACAGCACATCTAACCCGAGAGCAGCCAGCGCGGGCAGGGCCGGCGGCACCTCGCCATCGCCCAGCACCAGCGCATGCACCGGCGCGCCAGCATGGATGAGCGCCGTCAGTCCCGGCAACAGCGGCGTCGGATCAGCGCTGCCCGATAGCACCAACACCACGCCGGCCGCGCGCGGTGCGCCGGCGACTGCGGGCACCGCCGCCGCCAACGCGTCCAGATCGGCTGGCTGCGGATCATAGGCCAGCAGCAGCACCGGCAGCGCGCCCCAGGCAGGCCCGTCCGTCTCGGTCTGC
Source organism: Planctomycetota bacterium (assembly GCA_038229115.1). Classification (GTDB taxonomy): domain Bacteria; phylum Planctomycetota; class UBA11346; order UBA11346; family UBA11346; genus JBBROQ01. Next base: position 15,290 of record JBBROQ010000034.1, read on the forward strand.
CGTGCTGCGGCCAGTTGCTGCCGCGCCGTCACCGCGCGAATTGCGCCGGTCGCGCCCGGAACGGAATCCTCGGACAGAATCACGCTGGCATAACCGCGCTCGGCCAACAGCCGCAGATCCCACGTGCATTCCGAACGCGGTTGCAGGCTGCGGGTCGGATCACCGGCAGGTGGCGCCTCGGCGCTACCCTGCTGCCAACTGGCCAGCACCACCGCCCGCGCGTCAACGTGACGCGCGGGCAGATCCATGCGCAGCGGCGGCATGGGTTGAGCGGCTGGCACCGGCGTTGCTGCGGATTTTCTCGGCGTCGCTGCTGGTTTTCCCGGCTGCATCGAAAGTGGCGCGGCCGAGGTCAACTCATTCAGACGCACTGACGAACTCGGCAGGCGCAGCCAGTGCGCCCACGTCCGCAGCGACGGCAGCGGCCATTGCGTGGTCGACGCAGCGGCGCCGGGTTTGGCCGCGGTGCGCTCCTGCACGGTGCGCTCGTAAACGACGCGCGGATCCCGGCGCGCGCAGGCATACAGCCATTGTTCGGCTGGCGGCACCACGCCGGCGTGGCTGGCGCGCAGTTCGGCCACCCCCTGCAACCACGATAGGGCCAACGTGCGCGCGGCCGGATCCATGCAGTGATTGAAATGCGTGTCGCTGGCCCCGCGCCGCGACCAGTCCGGCGTGGTGAAGCCGGCCAGGAACGGATCGCCCACGCGCTGGCGGCTCAGGGCGAGGCCGACGTTGTCCTCAGTGGTCGCATCGCCGAGCGCGCTGAGGATCAGGTACGGACAGCGTGCGGTGTGTTTGCGCAAGAAACGGTGTCCGCCCAGGGTCACCACCGCGGCGCAACGCTCGGGATATTCTTCGCTGAAATGCTGCGCCGCCGTGCCGCCCGCGGATTCGCCGTACAGCAGCAGTTTGCGCTCGGGCAGTTTCAACGTCTTCACCAATTGTTGGTGCGCCGCCAGCACCGCCGCGAACGCGCCGGATTCAGCCCACACATAGTTTTTCTTCTGGTCATACAGATCGACGCCATCGCTGTCGGCCATTTGCGCGAAGAACACGCACATCACGGTGAAACCGGCATCCTGCCACAGCCGGATGAATGGGGTGTTGGTGGCGAACACGCTTTCGCTTGGGTAGTGAAAATACACCACCACGTCGTTAGCCAGCGGTGCCGGTTTGCCGGTCGCATCCACCGGCGTGACATACGTAACGGTGACAGTGGGATTACGCGGCACGGTCGAGCTCAGGGTGAATTCGCCGCGCACGGCGGTGTACGTCGGCGTCGGCAACGCGTCGGCCTGCGCCAACAACGCGCGCCAGTCGGCTGACGGCGGCGCGACTTCGGCGGCGCGCAGTTCCGGCAAAAGTAACAGCAACAGGACCACGACGGCACGCAGGTTATTCATGGAGAGTTCCGTGGTTCTGCCGACAGCTGCATCAACAGCCACGGCCGCAGGGTTGGCAACAGCGCCGGCATCCGCCACGGCCACGCGCGCCCGCCGGCCTGCGCGATCCAGATCTGCCGCGGCGTGGGCGTGTCCGGCCACCACGTCGGTGCCGTCGCGCCGGGCCCCAACGGATCTGCGGCGCCGTGCACGCACAACCACGCGCCTGCACGCGGCAACAATGCCACCCCGGCATCGGCTGCGACATCCAGCGTGATCAGCGGTAACGCCGCGGCCGTCGGAGTCGCCAACACCGTGCGGACGCCATCGGCCATCGCGATCACAGCCATCGGCGCCGTCGCTTTTGCCATGGCCGCGGCCAACGCCGCCGGCGTGCGCACCAGCTCAACCGCGAAACCAGATTCGGCCAACGGTCGCAACACCAGGCGCGCCAGCTCGGCGTCGCGGTCGTTCACGGCCGCCGCCAACAGCACCGTGCCCACCACCGGCGCATGCCGCGGTCGCGCCGCGAGCCCGGTCTCCGCCGGCACGAACTCGGTGCGCGCTGCCGCCCACACGCCGCCCGCGGTGAAGGCGATGCCAACCACCACGCTCGCTGTCAACGGCATCAGCAACGCCAGCCACAGCGCGCGCCGCGGCCGCGCCCAGCCCGCCCGCAGTAACTGCGCGCCCGCCACCATCGCGGCCAACAGCACCAGCAGCCACACTGCCCCCTGCTGATGCAGTTCGTTGCCCGCCGCCGCGACCAGCGCCACCGCCAGCATCGCGCCCGCGGCCAACGCCAGCGCATCCGCTCGGCCGCGGCCCAACCACAGCGCCGCACCGATCAGGCTCACCAGCGCGCCCAACAGCAGCGCCGCCACCATGACGCCGCGTTCGGCCGCCAGGGTCAGCGGCTCGCTGAGCGCATGCGGATAGATGTGCGGATTGGTCGGATCCTGAAACCACGAGCGCTGCCACGCCTCGAAGCCACCCGCGCCCAAACCCGCCGGCCGGTCATGCACCGCTACCAAGGCTGCCTGCCACAAATCGAAGCGAATGGTTTGGCTGCGATCCGCCATCGGTGTAGCCAACTTGGCTACGCGCGCGGCGCTCTTCGGCAGCAATGCCACGGTCAGCAGCGTCATCGTCAAAATCGTCAGCGGCACCCACCGCCAGCGCCAACCACACTGCGCCCACGCCACTAGGCCCAGTCCAACCACCAACGCCAACAGCCCCGCGCGCGACGCACTGGCAGCTACGCAAAGTATCAGCAGCAGCGCGCCCAACAGCACCAGCGCGACCGTAAAAATGCGCGCGTTTCGCTTTGGCGTCGAGGTCGGCTGCGACTGCAGCAGCCAGAGCAACACCACCGTCACCGCCGTCAGCAGCATCGCTGCCACCGCTGCCAGGTGATTGGGATCGCGCCACGGCCATGCCCAGCGCTGCGCAAAGCAGTCAGCGCTCGGCAGCAGGCTCAGCGGCACCCATGAACACCGCAGCAGCGCGTTCACGGCGCCGGCGTTGCTGCGGCGGCGTCGGCGGCCGCCGCCGGCGGCCCAACTTTTTCCGCGGCAACCGCCGCGACATACGGCACGCGCAGGACCCTGCCGTCGGACAGCGTCAGCTCGACCCGGCCAAACGCCGGGCCCAGCGGCGCCACTGCGGTGAAGGTCAGGCGCAGTTCCAGTCCATCCGCGCCATCGATCACGCTGGCGCGCACGCGGTCGGGATCGCTGCACTGCACCGAGCGCACGCTCACCGCAGCTGCGGCCGTGGCGCTTGGCCGCAGCTGCGCACTGGCCTCGACCTGGTTGCCGACCACCACGCTGCCGAACAGCAGCGCCGACGGGGTCGCGCTTACTGCTCCCGGCACGCGCACACGCAGCGTCCGCGTGGGATGATAATCAAGCGGCGTCGCGCCGACCGCGAAGCCCAGTTCAAGCTGTCCAGACAGCGGCCCGATCAGCGCGCCGGGCACCGCACAGATATTCAGGCGCCACCGTGGGCAGCGTGCGGTTGGCGCGGCATCCGCAGGCGCACCTTCAACCGCAGCGGCTTCCGTCATCGGCGTCACCGTCGCCCGCCACACCTCGGCGCCGCCGCTAACGCGCACGCTCAACGTATCCCAGACCAACGGATGCGGCCCGCGCGTCAAAATCAGGTCGGTGCTGATCGGCGCATCGTGCTCGCCCAGGTCCCATAGCGGCTCGGCATCCGGCCACGCGATCAGGTCCAACACCCGCCCACTGGCGACGCACACGATGGTCGCGGGCTGTCCGTTGCGCAGCCCGGCGAGCGTGGCGGTGCCGCCATAGGGCATCGGTTTTTCGGGCGCATGGATGCTCATGGTGAAGATTGATGCCGCCGTCGCGTTCACCTGCGCCGGACTCGTGACCACCAGCGCGCAGTGGCAGGAAAAGCCGACGTGGTCGATCACGAACGGCGTCTCGGCCATCGCCGCCGGCAGCTGCAACGCGATGTCGATCGGCAGGCGCTGCCCGGGCCAAAACACCACATCATTTCGACGAACGCGCAGCAACTCAGGCGTGGCCCTGAGCTCAGGCACCGCCGTAGCCGCGCTCGCATCCGCCGCAGAA
>JBBROQ010000035.1:0-19240 GCA_038229115.1 Planctomycetota bacterium
ACCAGAATGTCACAACGCTGCGCTCCGTTTATAAGATGGCTCCGAAACCACATCCGCTCTCGCGGGCTCTGGGATCAGTCGCTGGTCGCCCTCAGACGCGCTTACGCGGTTCCGATTCGATGAATTCCCGGACACCGATGCGAATAACATAGGTCGCTGATTGTGGTGACGGATAGATACAAACAGCGGCACGCGACGTATTGGCGAAAATCGAAGCGGCTATTTCCGAGAATTTTCGTCGGGAATTACACTGCACCATCATGCTGGTCGGACCCCGCAGATAGGCTTCGTATGATGACCATATCTATGAACAGTTACGCACGGCCATTCGTCATGAACGCACGCTGCAACTGAAGTATCGCGGCCAACACGGCGCAAGCAGCCAGCGCACCGTGTGGACGTGCGCCATCGCCCTATTCGGTCATGCCCGCGTCGTTGTCGCGCGGTGCGAATTGCGTCAGGGCTTTCGCCATGTTCGGATCGAGAAGATTGTCGCACTCGCGGTAACCGCGGCCGCATATCCGCGCCGGCGATCCGAACTGCTGCGCGCCTGACGCGTATCGCTGGAAAATCCAGCTGACGAAAACTGACGATTCACGCCCCAGCATGCGATAAAACCGGAGGCCGCGTTATGCCCAACCATTATTTATGTCTGCGATGCGCTCGCGAACGCAGGCTTTTACGCACAAATTCTTGGACGACAGCCAGTCGAAGCGCACCCGAATTACGCGATGCTGGTGCTTTCTCCCGGTATGAAGCTGGGCCTGTAGGCCAAACATCACGTGGCTCCGGCGGTGACCAACCCAGGCAACGGCAGCGAATTGGCCGTCTTCGCCGCCGATCTGACCACCGTGCTGGTAATGCACCGTAAATGGTGCCAGCTCGGCCCCCCCCTGGAAGCTCTCGTGCAGACCGAGTTCGGGTTCACTTTCATCGCCAGCGATCCGGATGGCCACCATTTGCGGATGATGCAGTTACGCTGAGCCGTGCTGGTGCGCATCCTGCGCGACCACCATGTATAGCCGACGCGACCTGCTGTCAGTGCGCAGTGCGCTGATTATGCAATTCAACGCACGCTGCCGATCTAACTAATGAAGCGGCAGTCCCAAAAATAAAGAAAAACCCCGCTTTTCAGCGGGGTTTTTCTGGTTCAACCAAACTGAATCATGGACTCAGAAGTTGAGCTGCTGCTGCACGCGGACGATCTTCGCGTCGCCCTGGCCGGCTTCGGCTTTCCAGCTGGTGAAAGCGACCTGCGTCTTCACGTCATGGCCACGCCAGTAGAAGTTCAGGCCGATGTCGTATTGCTTGCCCGAGTTGCCGTTTTCGCCGTTACCGTAGACGGTATTTTCCGACGTGTTCGCACGGTTGTTGTCAATCTTGGTGTAACGCAGCGCCGGTTCGATTGCGTACGTGTTGACCGGGATCGCCCAGCCAGCCTGGATATTCCAGGTACGACCGCGGGTGACCGAGTTCGGCGCGGCGGCCGAGGTACGGCTGGTGGCGACCGCGTTGACCCACTTCACATCGGCCAGCAGCGACAAGTAGTTCCAATGAATCAGGGCGTCTGGGCCCCAGGTGGTGGTATTGGTGGCGGCATAGGTGCCCGACAGCGCGCTGTCGTCGCGGCTCCAGTCGCAACCCAGGATCACGCCGGTGCCTTCTTTACCCCAGAACGATTCCTGCTTCTTGGCGATCCACAGATCCTTGCCAGGCGAGAATTCAGCGCGGGCCGAATAGCGATAGCCGTTCTGATCGTCGGGACGACCATTGCTGGCTTCGACCGGCTTGGTCGCGGTGCTGTTGTTTTGAATGTCCGCACCGACGTTGAAAAAGCTGCCGGTGACCTTGTAGGCTGCGCCGATGCCGCGGAATTCGTTGATGATCGCGGTCTGACGATCGGTGGGGAACATGTAGGTGGACGAGCTGATGCTCGACTCACCGTTATACACCTTGTCGAGGCCGAGCTTCAGCTCGGTGTCGAGGCCACCGATTTTGAATACGCGCGAAACCCAGGCGTAGTACAGCGTGACGTTCTCAGCCGCGCCGGTGGTGGTGCGGGCGGCGTTCTCGCCAGCGCGCAGGGTGATGGCGCCGCGCCATTCATCGCCGGACTTGATCGCCAAGCCAAAGCGCGCGCGGCGAACCATGAACCGAGCGAACTCGGATTGACCGCTGGTGGCGCGGTTCGGGTCGTAGGTGTTGCCGTTCGCGTCATTGGCGCTGTTGATGAGATTAGCGCGCATCTGCAGGTTCGCTTTGACGCCGACACTTACGTTGTCGTCCTTAATCGACGCCGCGTAGGAAAACGGCGCTGCCGCAACGAGCAGTGCCAGGGTGCCGAGGACCGGCGTGGCAGCTGCCAGACGGTGGAGGGTAAGGCTGAGCGAACGATTCACTGGTGATGTCTCCGGGGTTAGAATGGCGCGGATGATTCCGCAATCTGTGAAGCATTGATGAAGTTCGCGTGCAGATTCGCAAGGCGGGAGGTCCAAAGGCTCGCTAGTCGATTGGGGCAGCGAAGACAGGGAGATTCGCGTTGCGGGTGTCAGAAGCATCTCTAGGAACGTACGCATCATTTCAGTAACTTGTTTATATTGCGTAAAGTGCCCATGCGGGGCCCTGCGATCCTGAACAATGTGCGCGAAACACTGGAGATTTGCATGAAAGATTTACTGACAGCCCGCGATCATTTCCGCCATGTGGCGATGATCGCGCCGGATTTCGAGGACGATGACATGAATCTGAACAGTGCGTTCATCGCCCTAGTTCGGCAGCTCACCGGGCTCAGCGCCTTGGCGACTGACGCCAAGCACAAGCTCGATCTCGAGCGTGCACTGAGCATGGTTAAGCGCGCATATGAGTGCTTTCGTGCGAACGACGAGCGTAACGGCAGAGTTTCACTGGCCACTGCCCTGCAGGTATTCGAGAAAGTCGCCGACGATTGGTTAGCCAAACCTGCGACGGTTTCGGTGGCCAATTCCACCAGTCGCATCCAAAAACTTCGCGGCTGATTTTCGCGGTAAAAATCCCGTAATTTTCGGGCTTAGGGCTGCTTCAGCGGCTTAGGCGGGGCCGCCAAGCGCTCCAGCGCTAGTCGCTGCATCAGTGCCTCTGGCGCATGCTGACCGGTCCAACGTTCGCACTGCGCGGCGGCCTGCGCGATGAACATCGACAGCCCGCAGATGGTGCGGCAGTGGGCCGCCTGGGCGTCCTTCAGCAGCCGCGTTTCCAAGGGCGTGTACACGGTGTCGAATACCACCGTGCCGGCGCGATGCGCGGCCGCTGGCCATGGCGATTCATCTGGCGCGCCCATGCCGACGGCGGTGCCGTTCACCAGCACATCGTACGGCCACGCCAATGCCGCCGCGGCGGTCAACGCGGTGGCTCCGGTATGCCGCGCCAGTTCCTCGGCGCGCGCGTGAGTGCGATTGGTGACGGCCACGATCGCGCCCGCTGCCTGCGACGCAGTGACAATAGCACGACTGACGCCGCCAGCGCCCAGGACTAATATCCGCCGGCCGCGCAGGGTCGCGACGGTTTCTTCCAAGCAGCGTTGGATGGCCAGCGCATCGGTATTCGCACCGATCGCCGCGCCGGCTTCGTCGCGCCACACGGTGTTCATCGCGCCGCTGGCGGTCACCAACGGTTCGACGCGATTCATGCCGGATATCAGCGCGGTTTTGTGCGGAATGGTGATCGATAAGCCTTCGATCCAGGTACCGCACGCGCGCCAGAACGCGGCCGCGTCAACGACCCGAAACGGCACATAGACCGCGTCCAAACCCAACGCCGCGAACGCCGCGTTGTGGATCAACGGCGACAAACTGTGCCCGACCGGATTGCCGATAACGCCAAAAATGCGGGTTTTATCGCTGTGTTCGCGCAACCGATAACGGCCAATCAATTCCGCCACCAATGGCTGTCCGGGCGCACTGCCGGCGTCGCCGTCCAAGCGCGCGAAGGTGAACGCCGCGCCCCACACGCCGGCCAGCAGTCGGGAGGCGAAGCCGTATTCGCCCATCGCAATCGCCACCAACGGGCCGCTTTTGTTCGCATATAGCTGTTGAATCACTCCCAAATCCGCGGCGTCGCTGGGCGTCACCGCGACCTTGGCAATGGTCGCTCCGGCCGCGCGCATGGCGGCGACCACTGCCGATAAATCGCCGCCCATGCCGTTGAAATCATGGTGACTCAACACCAACTGCGACCGCGCCGGTCGCCACGCGAGCGCTGAGAAATGCGCTAACTCGATATCGATCGCGCGCGCGCGGCCGTCGGCGGCCTGGAACAACGCCAAGCGCTCGGCTTCGCTGCCGGCCCAACCACCGCCTTCGCTTGGATGACGGATGGTCAGCAGCACGGGCAGGGCGAAGCGCGAGAGTGCGCTGATTACTGCCGCGGGATCGACACAGCGATCGACGCGTAGTTCGACGACATCGGCGCCGGCAATCTGCGCCTGCTGCGTCTGCGCCAGGCATTCGGCGACAGAGCCGGACACAGAAACAACGATCTCGGTCATGGTCCGGAAATAGTGAACGATGCCGCCTTCGCACAATCCCAGCCGCCAGCCAAAGCAGCAAAATCCGCACAGACTGTGGCACAGGCAACGACAAAGCCGTGGACAGTCCGCATAGGTCCGCCACGGTTGCGCGCTCCACGGGGTAACGATGAAAATCCACGAATACCAAGGCAAACAGCTGTTCCGCACCTACGGCGTGCCGGTGTTGCGCGGCATCGCCGTGACCACCGTTGAGGGCGCTGAACAGGCCGCGCGCGAACTCGGCTCGCCGGTGGTGGTGGTCAAATCGCAGATCCATGCCGGCGGTCGCGGCAAGGGCACGGTGTTCGCCGATGAAGCCATGACCACCAAGGTCATGGATGGCGGCGTGAAGGTGGTGAAGAGCCCCGAAGCCGCGCGCGAGATGGCCGGCAAGTTGCTCGGCAACTACCTGAAAACCATTCAGACCGGCGATGGCTGCAAGCAGGTGAAGACGCTCTACATCGAAGACGGCTGCCAGATCGCCAAGGAACTGTACCTGTCGATCCTGCTCGATCGTTCGGCCTCGGCGCCGGTGTTGATCGTCTCGAGCGAAGGCGGCATGGACATCGAAGAAGTCGCCGAGCACTCGCCCGGAAAAATTCTGAAAACGCATTTCGATCCGCACAGCGGCCTGGGTGATTATCAGGCGCGTTCGTTCGGCTTTGCCATCGGCCTGACCCCGGTGCAGGTTGGCAATTTCATTAAGACGGCGAAAGCGCTGGCGACCTGTTTCTTGGCCACCGACGCCGACATGCTCGAAGTCAATCCGCTGGTAATAACCGCCAAAGACGAAGTGGTCGCGCTCGACAGTAAAATGTCGTTCGACGACAACGCTTTGTTCCGCCATCCCGAGATCGCGGCGATGTTGGACCCGAACGAAGAAGACCCGGCCGAACTCGAAGCCAAAAGCCACGACATGGCGTTCGTGAAGCTGGGCGGAAACATCGGCTGCATGGTGAACGGTGCTGGCCTGGCGATGGCGACCATGGACGCGATCGCGTTATATGGTTCCGAACAGGGCGCATTTCCCGCCAACTTTTTGGACGTCGGCGGCGGCGCGACCGCGGCCAAAGTGACCACCGCGTTTAAGATCATTTTGAAGGACGCCGCCGTCGAGGCGATCCTGGTCAACATTTTCGGCGGCATCATGAAGTGCGACACCATCGCCACCGGCGTGTTGGCCGCGGTGAAAGAAGTCGGCCTAGACCGGCCGCTGATCGTGCGCCTCGAAGGCACCAACGTTGAACTCGGCAAGAAAATGATCCGCGAAAGCGGCTTGGCCGTGATCGCCGCCGACGATCTCAAAGACGGCTGCGTCAAAGCCGCGAAGGCCGCCGCCGCCTACCGCATCAGCAAAGGCCTAGCACCACGCGCCGCGCTGCCGACGCCGCCGGCGATTGCCTATATTCCGCCGTCAAAACCGAAGACGCAGGTGAAGCGCGCCGCCGCCGGCAAGCGCGCCGCGGTCAGCGTCAAGCCCGCCGCGAAACCCGCCGCGGTCGCGAAACCGCTGAAAAATCAGGCGAAAAAGCTGAAGCTGTCCGTGCGCAAACCGGCGGTAACCAAAGCCGCCCCGGCAAAGAAATCCGCCGCGCCGGTGAAATCAAAGAAGCTCGGCGCCAAGGCCAGCGCGCATAAGAAGCCGGCCAAGCCGGCGGCCGCTAAGCGCGCTCTGCGCCGGCGCGGCTGAACGTCTACGTTCCTGAACGCCGTTTCGATCCATCACGCAGCGACCCCCTCCTGAGAGCATCCCATGGCCGTCCTCGTCGATAAAAAAACCCGTCTGATCTGCCAAGGCGTCACCGGCAAAGTGGGGACCTTCCACTCCAACGGCGCGATCGAGTACGGCACCACTTTCGTCGGCGGCGTCACGCCCGGCAAAGGCGGTCAGACCTGGACCGCCGACAACGGCAAGCCGTTCCCGGTCTGGAACACGGTCGCCGAAGCGGTGCGTGAAGGCGGCGCCACCGCGTCGATGATCTTCGTGCCGCCGCCGGGCGCGGCCGATGCGATCTGCGAAGCGATTGACGCCGGCGTGGCCTTGGTGGTCGCGATCACCGAAGGCATTCCCGCGCGCGACATGTACGCGGTGAAGCGCAAGCTCGAAGGCTCGAAGTCGCGCCTGGTCGGCCCGAATTGCCCCGGCGTCATCACGCCCGGTGAGTGCAAGATCGGCATCATGCCCGGCTACATTCATGGGCGCGGGTCCACCGGCATCGTCAGCCGCTCGGGCACTCTGACGTACGAGGCCGTGTTCCAATCGACTGGCGCCGGCATCGGCCAATCGACCTGCATCGGCATCGGCGGCGACCCGATCAAAGGCACGGATTTCATCGATGCTTTGGAACTGTTCCAAAACGATCCCGAGACCAAGTACATCATCATGATCGGTGAAATCGGCGGCGATTCGGAAGAGCGCGCCTGTGCCTACATCAAGACGCATGTGACCAAACCGGTGGTCGGTTTCATCGGCGGTTCGCGCGCGCCCAAAGGCAAACGCATGGGCCACGCCGGCGCGATTGTTTCGGGCAACACCGGTACCGCCGAAGCCAAGTTCGCCGCCATGCGCGATGCCGGCGTATTCATCGCCGAAAGTCCGGCGACCCTGGGCGAGACGTTGCTAAAGGCGGCCGGCAAGCGCTGATAACGCTGCCGGTGCTGCTTAACGTCGCATCAATTGACTCCTCCCTTACGCGGGAAAGGTCATCGACGTGGAAAACGTCCTGACGCCCCCCAGTCCTTCTGCTGCCCCTAAAATTGCCCGCCCGCCGGCGTTCAATGAAATGCGCCGCGGCGACATAATCCATCCAGCGTACGCGCCGCTCGACGCCTATTTGCGCACCGCCACGGTGGCGAAACTCGAATCGAAACAGCGCGACGCCAATGAGCTGTTCCGTCGCCGTGGCATCACTTTCACGGTCTATGACGACGACAGCGGCACTGAACGGCTGATCCCGTTCGACGTGCTGCCGCGCATCATCGGCGGCCGCGAATGGGCGACGGTCAGCAAGGGCTGCATGCAGCGCGTCAAAGCGCTCAACGCGTTCCTGGACGACATCTACAACGGTCAGGAAATTCTGAAGGCCGGCGTCATTCCCACCGAAGAAGTGCTTGGGAATAAATTGTACTGCCAACAGGCGGTCGGCATCCGCGCGCCGCACGGCGTGCACAGCATGATCGCCGGTGTCGATGTGGTGCGGGTCGGGCCGGATCAGTGGTACGTGCTGGAAGACAATCTGCGCACGCCTTCCGGCGTGTCGTACATGCTGGAAAATCGCGCCGCTATGCAGCGCTTGTTCCCCGACTTCTTCACTCGGCAAGCGGTGCTGCCGATTGATCATTACCCGGATCTGCTGGTGCAGTGTCTGCGCGACTGCGCGCCCACCGGTGTCGATGATCCGACCGTGGTGGTGCTGACGCCGGGCGCCGGCAACAGCGCCTATTTCGAGCATACCTACCTGGCGCAGCGCATGGGCGTGGCGCTGGTCGAAGGCCAAGATTTGTTCGTCGAACGCGGCCGCGTGTGGATGCACACCACCTACGGCCCGCAGCGAGTAGACGTGATCTACCGGCGTATCGACGATGATTTCATTGATCCCGAATCGTTCCGTCCGGACAGCGCCTTAGGCGTGCCTGGTTTAGTCGCGGTCGCGCGCGCCGGCGGCGTGACCCTCGCCAATGCGCTCGGCAACGGCGTGGCCGACGATAAAGCGACGTACCTCCACGTCCCGGCGATGATCAAATTCTACCTGGGCGAAGAGCCGATCTTGGCCAACGTCCCAACCTTCAAACTGTCTAACGCCGACGACCGCGCCTATGTGTTAGAGCACCTGGCCGAACTGGTGGTAAAGGAAGTCCACGGCTCGGGCGGCTATGGCATGCTGATCGGCCCGGCCGCGACCGCCGCCGAACGTGAGGCCTACCGGCTGCGCATTCTTGACGATCCGGCTGATTTTATCGCGCAGCCAACCCTGGCGTTGTCGTGCTGCCCAACCTTCGTGGCCCAGGGCATCGCGCCGCGTCATGTCGATCTGCGGCCGTATGTGCTTAGCGGCAAGTCGGTGCATCTGGTCCCCGGCGCGCTGACGCGCGTGGCCCTGAAGGAGGGTTCCCTGGTGGTGAACTCGTCGCAGGGTGGTGGCACCAAAGACACCTGGGTCGTCGCCGAAGCTTGACCCATTCTTCACCCGTCGCCGTTAGCGCCCCGGCATGACCACCGGCCGCATAGGAGTCACATGCTGAAACGTACTGCCGGGAATTGCTTTTGGCTGGCCCGTTATTTGGAACGTGCTGAAAATACCGCGCGTTTGGTGGGCGTCGCCCAATCCGGTGATCTATTGGGCGGACTTACCAACGATGTCGAGCATCAGTCATGGCACGATGCGTTGCGCACCGTCGCTGACCTTGACGAATATCGCGCGCAATTCGGTACGGTTGCACCCCGGGCCGCCGCGTCATTCCTGCTGCTTGATCGACAGAACCTTTCGAGCGTGGTGTCGTGCCTGCGCGCGGTGCGCGAGAACGCGCGCACCGCGCGTAACCGCTTCACCAATGATTTCTGGGAAGCCTGCAACAGCACCTGGATGGAAGCGCAGCAGCACGACAGCACGGCCATGGATGACCTCGACGGTCTGTTGGCGTGGGCCTTGGAACACTGCCAATGGATCCGCGGCACCGCCGCGGATTTGTTTGGCGATGAAGTGCCGGAAGTGCTCTCTGCCGGATTGGCGATCGAGCGCGTGGACTTCACCACGCGATTGTTGTTGGTGCATCTGCCAGAGCTGATCGCCGCCGAGGATGCGACGTTGCCCGGCAGCCGCGGGTATCTGCGTTGGGACGCACTCATTTCAGCGGTGTCCGGACAGCAAATGTATCGGCAGCTGTATCGCGGCGTGGGTTCGGCAACCGATACGGCGCATTTGCTGGTGCTGCATCCGCGCTCGCCGCGTTCGCTGTTCGCCAACTTGGAGCGGCTCGAACGCTCGTTGCCGACGTTCACCGGCGGCGCTGACACCGACGCCTCGATGCAAAGCCGCGACCTGCGCGATTTTATTAGCCGCCACGCGCAGGGCTTCGCCAGCGAACACGCATCCGAACTGCTGACCCAGGTGCTGGCCGCCAATCAGCGCATCAGCGCCGCGATCTGGCGCGACCATTTCAATCTGCCGGATCCGAACGTGGCCGAAGCGCCCGTGCCTCAGGCCCCGGTACCAGACACGCCCGATAGCCCCAGTGGCTCAAGCCAAAGCCAAAGTCAAAGCCAGACCGCGACGCCATGACCATCCACGCCGCGCTGCACCACGTCACCCGCTATACCTACGCCCGACCGGTGATGATGGGGCCGCAGATCGTGCGTTTACGGCCGGCGCCGCATGCGCGCACGACCGCCGTGTCGTACTCGCTGAAAATCGAGCCGGCTGAACATTTCATCAACTGGCAGCAGGATCCTTTCGGCAATTATTTGGCGCGCTTGGTATTCCCGAAGCCGACCACGGTGTTTTCTGTGTCGGTCGATCTGGTCGCAGAAATGCGGGTGGTGAATCCATTCGATTTCTTCCTGGAGGAATCCGCGGAACAAGCGCCGTTCGATTATGCGCCCGAACTGAAACACGACCTCGCGCCATATCTGGCGACGCTGCCGTTGACGCCGCTGCTCGAAACTTTCATCGCCGACATTCCGCTGACGCCGAAGATCGCGACCAACGATTTCATCGTCGAGCTGAATCGCCGCGTGCAGCAAGAGGTCGCGTACATTGTGCGCATGGAACCCGGCGTGCAGACGCCGGAAGAAACGCTGACCTCGGGCAAGGGCTCGTGTCGCGATTCGGCTTGGTTGTTGGTGCAGGTGGCGCGGAATATTGGCCTCGCGGCGCGCTTTGCGTCTGGCTACCTGATCCAACTCGCGGCCGATGAAAAAGCCCTCGACGGACCCAGCGGCACCGAGATCGATTTCACCGATTTGCACGCCTGGGCCGAGATTTATTTGCCGGGCGCAGGCTGGATCGGTTTAGATGCGACTTCGGGACTGCTGACCGGCGAAGGCCACATTCCGCTCGCCTGCACGCCCGATCCTTCCAGCGCCGCACCGGTCACTGGTGGCTTTGCCGCGGTGCATCCGGGTGAAGACGGTGACGACGAAGTCGAGGTCGAATTCGGTTTCGAAATGACCGTGACCCGGATTAAGGAATCACCGCGCACCACCAAGCCCTACAGCGAAGAAACCTGGGCCCGGATTCTGACCTGTGGCGATCAGGTTGAACGCGATCTGACCAAGCACGACGTGCGCCTGACCACCGGTGGCGAACCGACCTTCATCAGCATCGACGACTACGAGGGCGATGAATGGAACACCGGCGCGTTGGGCGAGCGCAAACGCGACCTCGGCGGCAAACTGGTGAAGAAATTGCAGCACCGGTTTGCGCCTGGTTCGCTGCTGCATTACGGCCAGGGAAAATGGTATCCGGGCGAACCACTGCCGCGCTGGGCGCTCAACTGCTATTGGCGCAAAGACGGCGTGCCGATCTGGCAGCAACCGGATCTGATCGCCGACATGCATCGCCCGACGGGCGCCGATGCCGGTACCGCCGAACGCTTTATCAGCGCCTTGGCGGACCGGCTGGATGTCGCCAAACGCTGGGCGATTCCGGCCTTTGAAGACGCTTGGTACCATATGTGGCGCGAACGCCGGCTGCCGGTGAACGTCGAGCCCAATGACGCGAAACTCGATGACAAACTTGAGCGCGAGCGCTTGGCCAACGTCTTCAAACAGGGCCTTGGCAGCGTGGTCGGCTTCGCCTTGCCGCTACGCCGCGGCGTGGTCGGCGGCGGCGGCTCGCAGTGGGAAAGCGGCCCATGGTTCCTGCGCGATGAACGCTTGATGCTGCTGCCCGGCGATTCGGCGATGGGTTTCCGGATGCCGTTGGATTCGCTGCCATGGGCCAGCAAAGCTGATCGCGAGGACGTGATTGAGCGCGATCCCATGGCCCCGCGTCCAGCCCTTTCGGTGACGCGGCGCATGCAGTCGCAGGGCAATCGCAATGCCGCAGTGCCGATGACGCCGAAAAAAGGCGAGAGCGCCGGCAGCCTAACCCGCACCGCGATCTGCATCGAACCACGCAGCGGGCATCTGAACATTTTCACCCCGCCGATTGCGCATCTGGAAGATTATTTGGAGCTGGTTGCGGCGATCGAAGATGTCGCCGCGAGCCTGAAGCAACCGGTCGCGATTGAAGGCTACAAACCGCCGAGCGACCATCGCCTGAACGTTCTGAGCGTCACGCCTGATCCAGGTGTGATCGAAGTGAACGTGCATCCGGCGCGCTCGTGGCGCGAGACCGTGGCGATCACCACCGGCGTGTACGAAGACGCGCGCAACACGCGTTTGGGCACGGAAAAATTCCAGCTCGACGGCCGCCTGACTGGCACCGGTGGCGGCAATCACATCACGCTCGGCGGGGCCACGCCGGCCGATTCACCGTTTCTGCGTCGGCCCGATGTGCTGCGGTCGTTGGTGTCGTACTGGCACAATCATCCGGCCCTGTCGTATCTGTTCAGCGGCCTGTTCATCGGGCCAACCAGTCAGGCGCCGCGTGCCGACGAAGCGCGCACCGAAACCATCTACGAACTCGAGACTGCGCTCCAGCAACTGCCCGATCGCGCGGTCACGCCGCCGTGGTTGGTGGATCGGGTGATGCGGCATTTGCTGATCGATATGTCCGGCAACACCCACCGCGCCGAGTTCTCGATCGATAAACTGTATTCGCCTGATTCCGCGTCGGGTCGCTTGGGCATTTTGGAACTGCGCGCGTTCGAGATGCCGCCGCATGCGCGCATGTCGCTCGCCCAGCAACTACTGGTGCGCAGCCTAGTGTCCCGCTTCTGGCAGCAGCCCTATCACGCGAAGTTGGAGCGTTGGGGCACGCTGCTGCACGATCGCTTTTTGCTGCCGCATTGGGTCGATCAGGACTTCAACGAGGTGCTCAGCGAGCTCGACGAATTTGGCTATCCGTTCGAACAGGAATGGTTTCAGCCCTTCAGCGAATTCCGCTTCCCGAAAATCGGCAACACGCTGTATCGCGGCATCGACATGGAACTGCGCCACGCGTTGGAACCGTGGAATGTCCTGGGCGAGGAACAGGGCGCCGGTGGCACTGCGCGCTATGTCGACTCGTCGATTGAGCGCATTCAAGTGAAGGTCGCCGGCCTGACCGAATCGCGGCATCTAGTGATGTGCAACGGCAAGCCCGTGCCGCTGCATCCCACCGGGGTGGCGGGCGAATTTGTCGCGGGCGTGCGCTTCCGCGCCTGGCAGCCGGAATCATGTCTGCATCCGACCATCGGCGTGCAGTTGCCGTTGGTGTTCGATCTGGTCGATCGGTGGAGCGGCCGCGCGGTCGCGGGCGCTACGTATCACGTCTCGCATCCGGGCGGCCGGGCGGCGGAAAAACGGCCGATGAACCACAACGAAGCCGAAGGCCGGCGCATCGCGCGCTTTGCCCCGCGCGGCCACACTCCGGGCGCGGTCACCATCACCGAGCCGCGCATCGATCGCGATTATCCGTTCACCTTGGATCTGCGTCGTTCCTAAGGAACGCCGTCCCGGACCATGACGCAGACGCAATCGCAGTCGCAATCAGGCAACGGCCAAACCGTCGATGCCGAGCGGGCCGTTGATGCCAGCTCGGCGTTGTCCGCGCCGACGTTGCCGCTCTATCCGGCGACCGGTGGTTTCGACGAATTGATCGGGGCTGACGGCGGTGCGCGTCCGGCATGGACGCGACTGCGCGATGATCTTGACCGTTATGGCGTGGCCGAGATCAACCGCCGCTCCGAACACGCGCGCCGATTAATCCGTGAGAACGGCGTCACCTATAACGTCTACGGCGACACCGGCGGCGCCGACCGGCCGTGGCCGCTCGACGCGCTGCCGGTGGTGATCGGGGCGGATGAATGGACGCAGGTCGCGGCCGGCATCAGCCAACGCGCGCGCGTGCTGGATGCGCTGTTGGTCGATTGCTACGGGCCGCAGCGCCTGCTGCGTTCAGGCCTTTTACCGCCGGCGGCGATCTTTCCGCATCAGCATTTTCTGCGCGCCTGCCACGGTACCGCGGTGCCCGGAGGCCGGCGGTTGCATCTGTACGCATGCGATCTGGTGCGCGACCGCGACGGCCGTTGGCAGGTGCTGGCCGATCGTGCGCAGTCGCCGGGCGGCGCCGGTTATGCGCTGGAAAATCGCATCGTTTTGTCGCGCGCACTGCACGAGGCTTATCGCGACACGCATGTGCAGCGGGTGGCGTCGTTCTTCCTCGCCCTGCGCCAGACGTTGACCAATGCCGCGCCACGTCGGCGCGACAATCCGCGCATCGTGCTGCTGACGCCGGGGCCGTACAACGAGGCCTATTTCGAGCACACGTATTTGGCGCGCTATTTGGGCTACACGCTGGTTGAAGGCGGCGATCTGACGGTGCGCGACGACACCGTGTATTTGAAAACCCTCGGCGGTTTGCAGCGCGTCGATGTGATTTTGCGTAGGCAAGACGACGACTACTGCGATCCGTTGGAGCTGCGCGACGACAGCGCCTTGGGCGTGGCTGGCCTCGTGCAGGCAGTACGAGCGGGCAATGTCGCGGTGGTCAATTCGCTCGGCAGTGGCCTGGCGGAAAATGCCGCGTTGATGCCGCTGCTGCCGGCGGCCTGCCGCGAGTTGTTCGGAGAAGAGCTGCTGCTGCCCTCGACCGAAACACTGTGGGGCGGCGATCGGCGCGAGGACATCTGCGCGCAGCTCGACAGCCTGGTAATTCGGCCGGCGTTCGGCGGGCGCGGCGAGCCGCAACTTGGCCGCGCGCTCGATGGCCGCGCACGCGCCGCTTTACTCGCGCAATTGTCAGTGCGGCCGCACGCCTTTGTTGCGCAGCGGGCATTCGACACCGGCACCGCGCCGGTGTGGACCGGCACTGGCCTGAGTCCGCAGCCGTTCACCCTGCGCGCGTTCGCCGTCGCGAACGGAGACGATTATGTGGTGATGCCCGGCGGCTATGGCCGCACCGGCGTGGCGCCCGGCTTGGCCGGCGGGCCGCTCTGCCGCTCGGCCCATGGCCACGGCGCAGCAAAGGACGTGTGGGTGCTGTCGGCCGGGCCGGTAGCGCCGGTGACGCTCCTGCGCTCGGCCGGCGCGCGGGTCGAATTCAAGCGCGGTTCGTCAGATTTGCCCAGCCGCGTCGCTGACAATTTCTTCTGGTTGGGCCGTTACGCCGAACGCACCGAGGACACCGCGCGGCTGTTGCGCGCGATTGCCCACCGCGTCGATGACGATCCCGACACGCAGGGCGGCCTGGAGCGCAGCGCGCTGATGGGCGTGGTGCAGGCGGTCGGCATCAACGATCCCGGGGCCAGCGTGCGCACCGTCCTGGCGCGCGTGGTGCGCGACGCCGAACTCGGCGGCAGCGTGCCGCATTGCCTGCGCCATCTCCGTCAGTCGGCGTTCGCCCTAAGGGACCGCCTCAGCAACGACACCTGGCGCATCATCAATCAGCTTGAGCAGGAATTCGCGGCCGCGGCCGTGGTCGAGAGCGAACGCGCGCACGATGTGCAGCCGGCGCTCAATCGCCTCATTACCTCACTGGCCGCGCTCTCGGGCATGGGCCACGAAAATACTACGCGCGGACCGGGCTGGCGATTTCTGGATCTGGGCCGGCGCTTGGAACGCGCGCTGTTCACCATCGAGCTGCTGCGCGCAACGCTTGCCGAACCTCCTGCCGATCTGCCCGCTGAAGCGCTGTCGCTCTCATCCGTCCAGGCCGCGCAGGAAGCCGCGTTGGAAGCCGCACTCGACGTCGCCGACAGCGCCATCACCTACCGCACGCGTTACCTGGCATCGTTGCAGGCGCCGGCGGTGCTCGACCTGTTGCTGACCGACACCACCAATCCGCGCTCGTGCGCCTACCAACTGGCGATGCTTTTGGATCACGTGCAGAACCTGCCGCGCGAAGAAGATCGCGCGTTGCCATCGGCGGCCGAGCGCTTGGCGTTGGGCGCGGGCACGTGGCTGCGCCTGGTCGATCCGCTGGAGCTGTGCAAAGAGGACGAGCGCCACGGCCGGCCAGCACTGACGCATTTCATCGATCATTTGGCGTCGGATCTGACCCTGCTGTCGGATGCGATCACCACGCAATACCTGTCGCACGCGCACGCCGCACGCAATCTGACCGGCGCCTGACCGGAATCTGACATGCGCTACGCGATCTCTCACACCACGGTCTATTCCTACACCGAGCCGGTCGGCGTCTCGCACAACCTGCTGCACCTGCTGCCGCGCGACACCGATCGGCAGGTGCTCGAAAGCCATCATCTGCTGGTCGAGCCCGAACCCGCAGTGTCCGAACTGCGGCGCGATTATTTCGGCAATCAGGTCAGCGTGCTGACGATCCAGGACAAGCACACCCGCCTATCGATCACCGCCACCAGCACGGTCGCGATCAGTCCGGTGCAGCATCTGGATGCCAGCGCCAGTTGGCCGTGGGAACAGGTGCGCGAGCTGATCGCGCGCGACCGCGGTGCTGAAGCCCTGGCCGCGGCCGAGTTCGCGTTCGACTCGCCGTTGGTGCCGACCGCCGCCGATTACGCCGCCTACGCTGCGCCGGCATTCGCGCCCGGCCGGCCGCTGCTAGACGCCGCGCTCGACCTGAACCAACGCATCAATCTGGAATTCCAGTACGATCCGCGCGCCACCTCGGTGGGCACCCCGGTGGCCGAAGTGATGGCCAAACGCCGCGGCGTGTGCCAGGACTTCGCGCAGGTGATGATCGCCTGCCTGCGTTCGTTGGGTTTGGCCGCGCGCTATGTCAGCGGCTACCTCGAAACCCTGCCGCCCGAAGGTCAGAAAAAACTGGTCGGCGCTGATGCCTCGCACGCCTGGGTATCCGTGTGGTGCCCGCCCTTGGGCTGGGTGGATCTCGATCCCACCAACAGTTGTCTGGTCGGCGAACGCCACATCACCGTCGCCCACGGCCGCGACTTCAGCGACGTCACGCCGATCCGTGGCGTGATCCTCGGCGGCGGCCACCACGCCGTCGCAGTCGCGGTCGACGTCAACCGCATCGCCGACGACGCGCTCGAGCCGATCTAGGGCACATCCGTAAATTCCGACCAGGGCCGATCTGGTCGTTTCGAGGCATGTGCTGAAAGCGCAGTAAACCGTGAACCGCAGCGCTAATATCCTGCATTAAAAGCCGTTCAGGTAGTAGTCCTCACATTGTCTTAGCGATCGCAAGACACTCGTCCGCAGCCATCGCAGCAAACGCAGAAATATTGATCGTATATTCGATCGCCGTGACGCCGCGGGGCAGCACGTACTCATCTGGCAGGCGCGGAAAATTTCCGGCTACATCGAATGGCAGCGCTGATCTGATGTTGAATTTCAGCAGCGATCCCGTTTGGATCAGGCCATCGTACCAGCCCATTGCAGCCATCTTGCGCTCGAACGCGTCGAGGGCTGGCCCATCGTTATTCAGCGCCGCGATGACTTGGTCGCGCATGGTCGCGATCGAATCCTGCCCAGCCTGCGTGCGCTCCAACTGCAGCGACACCAGGAGCAGACGCTTCCCAGTCGGTGCCCGAAGCTGATCGATGCGGCTGATCTCGTGCTTGTCCTCGCTGCGGGTAGTCGTCTTCACCTCGATGTGCGCGCCCGTTCCCACGAAGTCGTGCCGCTCCGACATCGGACCACTCCACTGCACTGCGGCTCTGGGGCCGATCGCGGGAATCATGATTTTCAGCAGCGTCCAAAGCTCACCGAACAGGCCGATTTGCTTATTTTCGCTGATCTCGGCACCGACGCGGGTGAATGCGCGCCGAAGCAGATCCATCTGCTCGGTGACGATATGGACGGGATCGCGTCCATCCTGCACCACGGACAGCACGACTTGGTTGAAGATCGGTGTGACGATCGCTTCGAGGGTGGCCAGCGCCGAGATGTCGATGCAGGGCTCGTCTGCCTCTGCGTACCGCGCCACCACCCCATGCAGCTCAGGCGGCATCTCCTGCTGGTCGTCCGCCACCGGGACCAACAGGTGTAGCCGCGCGGATCCATCAACCGCGATAAAGCACGGCGTTCGGTTTCCGTCCAGCCAGACCTCTTCACGAACGATGCTATCGCCGACCACATCCTCGCGGAGCTTGGCCCATTGATCGTGAGTGATGGGATCAGCCATCGCCAATCCCCTTGTTGGCGTAAAGCGTCTCGCCTTCGTCCCCAGTGCGGGACAACGACATGCCGAGAGCGATCACCGTGCTGACATCGACCTCAAAGGGCGAGGCGTCCAGCGGATAAATCAGCAGCAACCCATTGGTCGATGGCCTATTTGACCGCATCGCCTGGACGTTGAAGGACGTAGCGCCCTTGAACGGATCGGGCCCACCAGGCAGGTCCACGCCTTCGTGACGAGGTTCAATGAGGATGCCGATGCCCTCGACGCCCGTGGGAGTGCGCGTGACCAAGCCGTAAGACCGCGATCCCAGCATCACTTGGCGATCGCGCTGCGGCGACGCGACGAAAATGGTCCAGCGGGTGAGCTCACCATGCACGTTTCGCGAAGCGATCCAATGCGCCAACGCCTCGCTCCGAAACGCAATCGCTCCGCCGTGGGTCACGTACCGATTCAGGTATCCGATGATAGCTGCGGCTGGGACGTCATACGCAATGGCACCACCGTACTGGTCGCGCGTGGGCGGATGGGCCAAAAGCAGATCTGCCGTGGCGCGCAGATTTTCGCGCAGCGCATTCGGCTCTTGGATCGGCAGCATGATGGTCTGCGGATTTTGCAGCGACCAGGAACGGGTCGTCTCCTCCTGCATGCGGCTTTTGGCCTTGCTGGTCAGCATGAGGTCGGCGTGGCCACGGATGGCGACGGCCATCTCGTCAGGGCGCTTCCCAGCCCGATCCAAGCGGATGATGCCATCACGTAAGGACTGTTCGACGAGCGACAGCTCAACAAACCAGTCAGCGATGACCTGTGTGGTCCAAATACGGATGAGATCGCCGTAGCCGTGGCGAAAGCCGTACCATCGGCACATCTGTAACAGCGAATCTGCCATCGTGGTCGTGCGCAGAAAGTAGGCGATGGTCAGACCCTCGAGGGTCAGACCGCGGCTGAGCTTGTTGCCACCGATCGCGACGATGTGGCGGTCAGGGCGTCCATCGTAGCCGAGCTCCTCCTTCGTTTCGCTATTGAGGACCGTGACGTCGAGGAGGTTGAGCACCTTGATAGCGCCAAGCACGATGGCGTCCTGCGTGACGCCATTGGGTAGGACGATCGTGCCCAGACCAGCCAGCGCGGAGCGCATAGGATTGCGCATGTACCCTAGCGTAACCTGCTCGCTGTTTCGCCACGCGACGATCTGCCGTTCGACCAAGCCACCAATGCGGATCTGGTCCTTTTTCTGGTGCGAGACGTGCACCAGCATCGTGTGGGGTTTCGAGTTCAAGCCGCGCGCTTCACGAACGGCCCCAGCGACGCAGAAGGCGAGGATCGCATCACAGAGGCTCTGCGGAATGCCGCGTTCTTCTGATGCAACCAGAAGCGCGTCCCCCTTCTTCACCGCCTTCGATTTGAAAACACGGACGTCCTCGCCGTCTACCAACCGCATGACGTCACGGCCCTGTGAGGAGAGGCCGAATAATTCGTCCGTGCCCGTGTAGCC
>JBBROQ010000036.1:0-18713 GCA_038229115.1 Planctomycetota bacterium
AGGCAAAGCTCGGAAATAATGAGGTTCCGTGGGTCAGCCCTTCCGGGGTCATGAAGCAGCCGGATGTGAACTCGAAGCTCAAGCTGGGCCTCGCTTTCTCGCCATTGCGGGGTTTCCCGACTCCGCTTGTCAATGACTTCGGCGCGGTGGATCCCATCACGGTGCGGTCGGTTCGCCCCAATGGATCGGCGACGTGGGACACCATGCTGTTAACGCCCGTGACGCATCTGCAAGACGACTCCAGCCAAGCGGCCGGCGATGCTTATACTCTGGATCGCGATCGCGGTTTCGATCCGCTGCGTCCATTCCAGGCCAACGATCCCCGGCGCTGGTACCGGGGCAACCTGCACGAGACGCCTGGATCGGACAAGCGCTTTGGGCGCTACGCGATGCTGATGAACCTATGGCCAGAACCGATGCTCGGCTACGGCAGCGATCCGCGCGAGCTGTGCTCCTTTGGCCGAAGCACGGTCGGAATGGCACCAGGTCGACAGTGCATCACCGGTCCTTATGGGCCATATCCTGAGGGTAACTACTCCCGTTGGGGCATGCGCTCGCGTACCTGGACATGGTACTGCAACCAAGTGGTTTTCCTGTGGGAGGCCCTGGGAAATTACGGTCTCGCCGAGTACTTGCCCAGTGGTACGATCATCGATTCGTATGGAACTCGCGTCTTCAATCCTAAGCCGCCGATAAACGACCCGGAGGAGATGGAACCCTACTCCACGGGCATCACTGACTCTGCTGGTCCGACCATCCGTCCGACGGTCCGTGATACGTCCCGGCAGGATGACAATCATATGCGCATGGATGAACGTCAGGATTTCCGCTTTTCGGGCTTCCCACATTATCATGGCTATACTGGCACCTATATAAGGAGCCAAGCGATGGTCTTTTACAGCGGCTCGCATTCGGCGAAGCCGCGCACTACCTCGGATGCGACCTGGGACGCAACCTACCCATTGTTGGCTCCCTCTGACTATACCGGAGCTGCGGTAGTCGGAATGTGGCGGGGGCCAACATGGGACTGGACGGATTTCACAGGAGACAGCGGTGACAACATTGATGCGAACACCACTCTGCCGCTCACGACCCTAGCAATTTATCACCGCATGGCCTGGGCCGGCCCTCAGGCCCACGCGTGGTATATGCGTCCGCTCGAAAACCGGTCTCAACTAGTCGAGCCGCTTATGATTCAGAAGCCCCCGAGCTGGCCGGGTCTCGACATCGTTGCGCAGCGCGTGATCCACAACGGCCGCTTTACGTCCATAACCCGGGTGCGCTGGGCGGACCCGGTCTCGGGCGAGATCGCGGAACTCGGGGTCACGTCCGTCTCGACCACTTTGCGCGGTGCTCGTCAACAGCGCAAACTCGGCGGTGGCTGGGCGGCCTTCTTCGGCTCTAACGATCCCCGCAACGACAACACCTTGGATTCCCCATGACCACCGGCGCGCGTCGCGGCAGCATCCTCGTAGTGGTGGTGGGGATGGCCGGTATTATCGCCGCCATTTGCCTGACCTTCCTTGCCAAAGCGAGGATCGAGGCGACCGAAATGGTGGGATTAACGCGCATCGTCCAGGCGCGCATTAGCCTAGCGGCCGCCTGCGCCTACGTTCAGGAAACCAGTCGGATCGGCTGGGACGACCCAGCCACGCCGCTCCATGAAGAGGCCTTCGGCTGGGTAGATGTGCGCGATGGCCAAGCCGGACCACGCACCGACTTGGTCACGCCGGCCAGTTATTCTGGCGGGGCATTGAGCGCACCAGCCATCTATCGCGAGGTAGTTCCACCTACGGCCACGGATGCAGCTGGCCGTCCACTGTGGCCACGTATTGGTGCGATCAGCCGGCACCCTTTCTATCGCTGGAACCGACCGCCCTACGCGATCAGCCCTGACGTCGCCCCGAATGCGATCGAAAACGACCCGGCCAAACCGCTCTTTGGCTTGCCGCTGCTGCGAAAGCCCGATCCACAGCCCGCAGTGACTACCTCATACGCGGAGTTCGCTGCGGGCGATCCGCGTCTGGTGCCGGGCTCGGCTGGTCGCGGCTGGTTCCGGCTCTATCGGGATGGTCCGGCGACCTTCGTGGTCACCGTCGGTAGTGGTGCAACCCAAGGTTTCAGCACCTGGAACGAAGTTGTGGCGCTAGGCCAAACCGGCGCGTTCGTCGGCGGTGAGGCGACTTTCGAAGCGCTGCTGAGTGAGGAGGCCAGGCTGTGGTACCGGATCGAATGGAGCCCGGGCATCGGCGTGTTCCTCGATCAATCGACGCCCAGCCAAGGGCAAATGGATCGCAGCGTATTCGTGGATCACCATGACTGGTATACGCATGGTCGGTCACTCGGTCACGACATCTTCGTCGGCACCGAAATGATGCGCACCTCCATCGTTAAGGCCTGGTCCACCAGCACCAATCAGGGCGGCACCATTCAATGGATCCAACGTCTGCGCGCGCCGCCGGAGGTGTGGTGAAACTTCTGCGGTGGGCGCCGGCTCGCGCCTTCACTTTGATCGAAGTGTTAGTTGTGATCACCGTAATCGCGATCTTAGCGGCGTTGCTGATCCCCGTGATCGAGATGATTCGCGATCAGGCGCGCGCCACGGTTACCGCAGGGCGCATGGATGAGGCTACGCGCGCACTGACTACCATTGTGGTGGCGGACGGCGAGACGCCGGGGTTCGTGCTGCATCGACGCTTGCAGGAGTATCAACCGACGGTGGTGCGGGGCGTGCTGACGTACCGCCGGAATTTGGTTACTTCAGAGTGGTCACCGGCACCGACCTTGAGCGAAAACGATCCGCCCAGCACCATGCAGGAATGGATCACGCCACCGTATCGACGTTACGAATTCCCACATCCGTGGGGCAGCATCCCCACCGATGCGCCTGGCGATGTGATGACGGAGTTGACGCCCACCGGTACCGTACTGCCGATCGAGAACCACAGCCTGGGTGATTTGACGCCGGTGCTCAGTGCCGAACTGCTGCGCATCAGTGGCAGCTTAGACGCGCGCTTCAGCACCGACGCCGCAGCATGGACGGCCTATCGCACCGATCGGCGACGGAGCGCGCCGTGGAATGATGCCTGGGGCAGGCCGCTGATGCTGAGTTTCGCGCTTTTTCACCCGCGAAAATTCACTCATCCACCTCTTAAAGAGTGGATACATTTTACTCCGGAGGACCAATTTGTGCGAAGTGCGCGCGTGGCCTACGGTTATTCGCGGTCACTGTATGTCGCCGGGGCAGGCGTCGGACCCCGACTGCCTGATGCGGTTGTTCCGGCCAGCATCACTCAAGAAGCCTCCGATTGGACCACCCCCGACACTGGGTTGCTGGCACAGTTGTGGGCGCAGTCGATTGCCGTCGCCGGCAGCGCTAGTGGCGTGGAACTATGGCGCACCGACGGCACGGTCACGCCGCCGATCAATGCCTTTGCCAAGCCGCCGTGGGCCGGCGTGCGCCGTGCGCACGTCAACGGCCGATATTGCCTAGTCGCCGCGCCCGTGGAAATACGATGAAACACCGACTTTTTAGCGCGCCCATAATTGGGCGCGTCCGCGCCTTCACCCTGATCGAGCTGCTGACCGTTATTACCGTCATTGCACTGCTGATCGGCTTGCTGGTGCCGATCGTGGCCATGGTGCAGCGTCAGGCGCAGGTCAATCGCACCCGCGCGACCGTCAACGCGGTAGCGTTAGCGATCCGACTGTATGGTTGGGAGTCGATATCGGTCGCCATTCCCGGCGGTAGCTTGCGCGCGTATCCAGCCTGGGACTGGAATCAGGATCAACGCCTGGATGGCCATCCGGAAGATGATGTGCCGGGCATTACCGCCACCGGCCATCCCGATTATCCGCTTTATTCCAGTGGCTATCGCGGCTTCCTCGACTCGGTGAAACCGGAACTACCCGCGTCCGCGATTAGCAAACAAGGCTTGGTGATCGACAGTTGGCGCAATGTGCTGCGCATCGGGCATGCGGCTCGGATCTATGGCGGTGACAGCTTCGGCGTGTGGTCGAGAGGACCGAACCAGATCGACGGTAGTCCAACGGGAACGCCGTCAGATGACCTGATCAGCTGGGGGACTCGCTAATGTCATGGTACCAACTTCCGCAGCGTCGGCCGTGTGGCGGCTTCACCCTGATCGAACTGCTGATCGTGGTCGCGATCATCGCGCTGTTGGCGTCGATGCTGTTGGTGGTCGCTAACATGATGCGCGAAGCCGCCAAGCGTTCGCGCACGTCAGTAATCGAACAGGTTATTCAGCAGGCGCTGTCACTCAAAGCGTCCGAGCGCGGCGGCCTGCCCGCGCCAACGGAACATCCGCTGACCGGTTCGCGCGCGCCACGCGCAGCATTTGTCCGCGCAGACACCGGGCATGCTTCCGTGGCTCAGGCAGGCATGGCTTTGGTCGGCGCGACGGTTGCCGAACTGAGTTCGGGCGCCGACCATTTGCTGCTGCCCGATGACCTGCTGTCCGATCCGGATCTGCCGGGGCTCTACGGCTTGCCGCGCGCGCGCCTGGGCATCCTCAGCCAAGAGACCGTGGAGGTAGCGGAGTATCACCGGGTGATCGTTCGCTCGCCGCCCGTGGACCCGGCGCTGGCGCAGAACTATCGCGCCGTGACGCCGGTCGAAACGCCGGATCAGCGCGAGGCGCTGCTAAAATTCTGGCTGCCAGGTTCGACCTGGACCGAACTGGCAAAACTGAAGGCGATCTATGTGCCATCCGATGACGCTCCCGCGCAACGTCTGCGCCAAGACCGCGCCTGGTCACCGCAAGCTGGTGGTCAAAAGCCTTCGCCCTGCCAACTCAACGATGGCGGCACCTGGAAAACCTACCGCCTGCGCGGCGCGGCCTTGGTCGATGGTTGGGGCCGCGAACTGCTGTTCTCGATCACCGGCGACAAGGCGATCCAGATTGAAAGCGCCGGTCGCGATGGCTTTTTCGCCTGGAATTCAGGCTCGGACGGCATTTTCCAAACCCCGCCCTATGGCCCGGCGGCCGGCGATGATCTCGACGCCAGCCATGACAATGTGGTGCTCGGTCGACCGTAAATGGCGCACGTGGATTGGATGAATAGCACGGCAGCAGATGCTGACGGATTGCCCGCAGCGCAGTGACGGGATAGTCGCGCGGCCATCTGAAGCCGCCGTCACCACCGCCGTCATCGAGCCCCCCATGCCAACCGCCGCCGCCGCCGATTCACGTTCGGACCTCAGTCACCTTACGCAGTACCTGGAACTGAAACTGGCGGCGAACGGCTACGAAACACCGCCGGAAAGTCGCAGCGAACTGGTGCAGGTCGCCAGCGATCTGTTGGAAAGTTATCGAGAGCGTACGCGGCAACTGGTCGGCTATTTGTGTCCGCCGGATCGGCGCATTCAGGATTTCCTCGACGCGCATTTCGCTGACGTGGCGGCCGAGGCCGGCGTGCCGCGGCTGCCGGAACAATCGTTGATGCTTGATCGGCCGGGGCTGGCGCGGCTGCTCAGTTTGCCGCCGGATCAGGACCAATTCCGCACCGACTTGCTGACCAGCTACCGCGTGCACCAAGGCGTCCTGCACAATCCGAAAAGCGATCGTCGCACCACCGTCGGCACCTTCCATGTCGCTGAGGGCGGCCTGCCGATTCCGGGCGACAAAAAAGCGGTGCCTAAGGCCGTGTTCGCGCGCCTGTTCCGCCACGCGCTGAATCCCCCGGCGGACACCACCGTGCTGCCCTACACCAGCACCCGCGCGCAGCCGGCCCACGGCTTCGTCAGCTTGCTGATCCGACCGTTGGTGCGCCCGGCGATTCCGGCCGCCGATGCACGTTTCGCCGCGCCGGCGAACAGCATGGAAATCCGGCTGTTCGCGCCCGGCACCTTGGTCTCGAACTTGGATTTCATCGAGTCGATTTTCGGCAATGCGGGCAATCCGCATCTGCCGCAAAACGACGCGGGTATCGATGTCGAGCACTGGAGCGGCCACAGCGGCTGCATCATTCTGGCGCCGCATTTGACCGGCCTGACCAAGCGTGAACTCGGCCTGCCGCACGTCGACGCGGCCACCGCACGGCAGCGCAAAGACGGCATGTGCTGGGCGCAAGAAACCGAACGCTACAACGACGGCGTCGCATTCAAAATCACCTGTCGCACGGCTGACGGCGTGATGGTGACGCTGATAGCTGACAACTATTTCGGCTACTGCAAAAAAGAGGTGAAAACGCAGATCAGCTACGCCGCGAATTTGTCCGGACTCGCCGAAGAGGAACACGCCGGCGGCGCGCTCGCCTTTGCCAGCAGCGCGTTGGGCGACGAGTTCCATCCCGACACCACCACCACCGCTGCGAACCCCGCGGTGTGGGCGGACACCGTGCAGACGCTGGGCGAATTGATGACCGTGCAGCCCGATGGCTACGGCATTGACCGGCATTTTCCGAGCATCGTCTATGTGCCTGAAGATACGCGCATCGACTTGGTCGAACAAAGCGTGAGCTGGACCGTTGGGAACACGGCAAAGCAGATTCGCCTGCGTCCGACCCACACCTATGTGCTGCCGTCCGGCTACAAAGTGCGCATGGAACGTCACCCCAGCGGCCAGTCGTGGCGCTTAGTCGGCACCGCTGCCGAAGGCACGTTTTGCCATAAGCCCTGCACGGTTTCCGGTGGCGGAAAAAGCGAGATTTCCAAATCGATCGCCGACGTGTTTCTGTATGGCCCGCTGCACGTGAACGAACTCGACGCCGATCTTGATCAAGTTGAGCAACTGATCGCGCGCGATTACGGCGATCGGTTTTTACCGGCATTTCGGCCGGATTACGCTGCGCGCGACAGTCGCGCCAGCCGCGCGTTGCTCAGCGCTGAACGCTCGTTGGGTTCGGTCATTAAGCTGTTCACTCCCAGCCCGACTGAATTCACGCCGGCCTACAACGCGTGGCTGAAATCGATCCCAACGCGCATCCTAACGCTGCTGTTTTTGGTCAAGCGGTTCCATCGCCCGGCCTGGGGCACGGATTGGCGCAGTCATTTCACCGTCGACATCGTCAACGGCAGTCCCGGCCATCAGCTGAAAGTGAACGGCCGCGCGGTGGTCGCGAGTTATCTGCGCATTGGTTTGGACGACGACGGCACCTGGCGCACCTACAAATTGCGCCAGGACTTTGTCGCCGCCGACAAAGTGCAAATGGAAGACGACATCACCGCCTCGGTGGTGGTGCCGCGCGCGTTACTCGACAATGCCTCGCCCGGCACCGCGTCGCTGCACAGCGTGAAACTCGCAGTGAATTGCGAACAGAGGCTGTTCCAGCGCCCCGACGAAGCGGTGCATCGCGGCCTGGATAAACAGGCCGAAGCTGACCTCGCCGGCGTCAACGCTGGGCTTGGCGGCGTGTTCATCTCCAACTTCCAACCGCTGTCCGCGACCGACGCGCGCGACCTAACCGACGACGCCATTCGCTTTGAAAAGTGGACTGAACCGATGCAGCGCGTGATCGCGGCCACCGCGCAAGACGGCGGATTCGTGGTGTCTTCCGCGCATCCGCGTTTGGTCGATGGCAAACCGTCAAAGAATCCGCGCTATTTGCAGGAGCGCCCGGACCTGACCAACCCTCGTGGGACGTGGCTGGCCGAAGTCGGCGCGCGGCTGCATCGGCGGGTCGGCGCGGGTCGTCCATTGGTGACGCCAGTCGATGCGATGCTGCCCGGCCGGCGCAACAATCCGCCGGATGCGAAAACCAACGCGCGGCCGTTGGCGGTGCACGGCCCGATCCATTTCCAGGAACTGCCCGAGCTGTTCATGGAGTTCGCTTCCAGCCTCACCGGCAAGTCGCCCTCGACCACCGGCGCCGGCAGCGAAGGCGCGCTGACCAAAGGCCCGTTCAACGCGCTCAACGCCGCAATCGATCTCGACAATGCGCTGATGAGCATGGTGCTGACCGGCTATCAGGGCTTCACCACGTCGGCCGGCTGCATCGGGCCGAACATCCGCGTCGACCACGACATCAGTTTGCTGATCCCCGAAGTGTGGTGCCGTCTGTCGCCCGATGACCGCGATGCGCGCCGCCTGATCCGCGACGGACAGCTGGAAAAACTCGAGGATTTCACGCACGACGGCCGGCGCGTCCTGGCCAGCCGTCTGGGCTACCGCATCACCGCGCGCTTCGTGCACACGTTCTTCGGCAAGATCTTCGACAACCCCGCCGCGGTGTTCGACGAGGCGATGCTCAAGCCCGAAACGCAGGACTTGGCCGTATTCGTCGACGGCATCGACAACATCGTCAGCGCCCAACGCACCGTCGCGCAGCAATACCTGGACGACGGCGCCGCGCGCGAAGCCAGCCCGGCGCTGCTGGCGCTGTTGGACGTGATGGCCACCGGCGCGCATCGCGGGCTGGGCATCGAGCACCCGGAATTGCGCGCGCTATTCACCCGCGAGGCGCTGCTGGCGTCCTCCTGGTACCGGCAGCGGTTAGAGACCAAGCAGATCCGCGATATCGCGCTGTGGACGCGGCACGTCAGCGCGCTCGATGCGTTCATGCAGAAACCCAGTCACGCCGAAGTGTCGGTGAAACTCGACCTAGCCGCACGTCGTGAACGTGCGGCTGCGCGCCTGACGCAGGTACAGGCCCCGGTGTATCTGGACGCGCTGATCGGGACCATCGGCGCGCATCCCTTGGGCGGTGCGCAGGCGCGCACGGCACTCGCCGCGCGCTAATCAATTCGCGTGGATCGTAAAGCCGATGTCGGTCACCGAACTCGCTGCTCCGCTGCAAGGTGAGTACGCGTGTATTAGCCTCATCCAATTTGCGATGCCGTTCCGATTCGGCCTCAATGCGTTTCTTTAGATCGGGGACGATCAGGGCGATGACAGGAAACAAATAACCCAATATAGCCTAATCCAAAGCTTAGCGGCATTAGGCTTCAGCCACTAGAACTGTTACGTTAGCCATCATTAAGGGGGCCAGTAAAAATATCACGGTTTACCGAGCATTATTTCCTGCCTTTCAGCTTTATCGACCTGCACTCCTTGAATTTCATGAATATTCGTAAAGGATTTACCGGGAAAAAGGTCTATAAAATTCTTAGATATAGCAAGTTGCATACGCTGCAGCACGAAAAGATTAATCGCAGGGGCGTCGCTAGCGTCGATCTTTCCGTCCGTAACGAATGCCTCCTTTACTAAAGCCTCTGCTTTATCGGCGGTTAGCTGACCGGTCGCCAGAACGACAGGGGTGCCATAGCACCCAAAATATATATTTTCTATAGCCATGTTCCCCGCGGCAGAAAAATACCGCGCCGCAACGTCTATGGAAATGTCGATATTGTCGGAAATTATTCTATTTATTATTGCTTTTCCCGCTTGCGCCCGGGACTCAAACGGTGCGCTCTCAAAAGGAATGGCGAAATGCTCCTGTAATTGTACAATGGTTTGATCCCACGGAGGTTTTCGCATGGCTATCGGTGTTGCCCTCATGATTGCACGAGTCTTTTCGGAAAGAATAGCAATCGATCCCTGCATGATTTTCTTCGCATTTGCAATGTCTGCGTCTTTGACTTCTAATCCCTTCTTAACCCTTGGTGAAAAAGTCAAAACACACATCTTTGACCATTCATCTATCTTTTGGGGGTCTCTTGAAAGAATTCCGTCCAACTCGCAGGTTATAAGCGAATCGGCATCCATTAGTGCCCGTTCCTTATTAAATGGCGCGCCTATAAGAGGCTTGGCATAAGCTTGCGCTAGAGCGGCGATTTTTTTGTTATAATAATCCCTGTCCTGAATTCTTTCCATGCGAACTAGGCTGTTTTCCTTAAGCATTACCACAACGCGCTCATCGATCTTGGCTTGTAGCTCTCGGCGAAAAACAGCCACCGGATCTTCGGCTGCGCGAATGGAACCCATGCTTACCAAGATGAACGCGATTAGCATACGCATAGCTCTATCTCTTTCTTCAGTCGTAATGGCTTCACAAAAATAAAGTGCGGCCAAATGAAAGTTGTCAGGACAACGGGAAGTGCTGCGCACATCAGTCCGCAGGTATACGCGGCTTAATTGTAATGCTGTTTGAGATCAATTCTGCCTCGTGCAGACCATAAACATATCCGCCGGAACCGGCGATGGAAAAGGGTCCGCTTGTCTCTTTTTCTGCTCCGCCAGCTAAAGCCAGATCTTTAGTCGCATAGATTAAAACTCCCGCGACGTGAGCTTGCTCGCCGGCTCCATCAATATGTCCTTCGGTTGCGAACTTATTTGAATCGCTGGACCGGCCACCTAAAGCGACGCTTACGCTACCAAGACCCGGCACAGCGACACTCAGCCCCACACCACTGGCACCCGCGTCAGCAATCGCAGAGGTTTTGGGGAGCTCGAAAGCCTGATTGACTTTTCCGTAATACACGGCCCCGGCCTTGGCAGATGAAATGAAAGGGAAAAGTCTTGTAGCAAATGCGCTGACATAGCCTTCCATATGGAACCTATACTCGTACGTGGATCTCCCAAGACACCTGTCGCTGTTTGTTCCCTTTACATATGCGGTGCCAACAGCGCCAAAAAAACCATCCTGTTTCTTTCCGCTTTCGGTATCAAATTTGTAAAATCCAATAATTGGCGGAACGGCGATGGTTTCGGCCGGGGAGTAAAACCGCCGGAATGGGGTTATGGTAAGCTTGTATGTATCAAAGACCGAGCGGTCGTTAGCGTCTGCGAGAGTTACGAATGCCTCCGTGAAATCGACCGGCCTCTCAGTAACCGCTGGTATTTTCTTCCACTTTATTTTTGCAGAAGGCCCTGCCTGGCTTTCTATCGATAAATATTCGTCCGGATATATTGTCCAGACCACTGGTTCTCCATATGGAGTAGTTTTCCCAGTAAGTGTCACTGTCTCACCTTGCTCAAGTGAGATTCCTTCCTGGGACGTTATGGCGACGTCGGGCTTAACTTTTGCCTTCGATTTCATATCCCACGTCAAATCACGTTGCGGTGACTGTACGCTGCCAGAAACCGTCCACGTTTTGGTGAAAAAGCCTTCATGTGCCGATGGTGCGTCTTGAGGAATGGTGCCAGTGAATGATTGCGGACCGCCGGTCCAAACAAAACCGCCAGCAGTAACATTCTTGCCGGTCAACACTGTGCCCGGCGGATTAACTTTGGCCGTGACCGTATCGCCGCGAAGCTTCGTGCCGAAATCATTGGTGGCGTCGGGCTCCGTATAATCTGCCGCGCGACAGACGCCGAGGGCGATGGCCGATAGCATGAGCACCGCGGCTATGCTGCGCACGCCAGATGCAGAGCAGGTAAATGGGCGATTCATGGTTTCTCCACGGATGGTGATTGATGGTCGAGTTGAGCAAGGCGTTGAGTGGCACCACGGGCAAGCCAGGTTTTCGGAGCACGAGCCAGGACTTTCCCGAACAGATCGCGAGCTTCGCTGGCACGGTCATGGGCCATTAGGAATTCAGCTTTGTAATAGATCGCCCGCAGGCCCCATTCCTGTTGCGGAAACTTCTCGGCGATGTGATCGAGCCACATCAGCGCCTGATCGCGGTTGTCGGGCGACCATTGCAGCATTTTATACAATTCGAGCGCCGCGCGCGGCCAGGTTGCGGTCTTTGGGGCGGTAGTCACCACGTCTTCAAATGCCGCGCGGGCCACAGCTTCGTCGCGCGTCATCAGTGCGCCGCAGCCCTGCATATAGCGCAGATAGGTGCGCGCGGCGGGCTTCAGCCGTTCGCCGGCTGTCTGCATCAAACTGTCATAACGGACGCGGGCACCGGCATAGTCCTCGGTCTGGAAATGATATTCGGCGGCGATCAGGGCCAGATGGTCGACACCGGTAAAGGCGGCCAATTCTTCGGCGGTTGCGAACATGCGGCCCTGCGCGATGCCGGCGCTAAGACGGTCGAAGGTGTTGGGCATGCCGGCGGCATGTTGCGCCTTTACCACGGCATCCTGATCGAGCAGCGCCGCCAATGCATCTTGCGCCGCGGCGGCATCGCCCACCGCGAACGCGCATAGCGAGATCTTTCCGGCACAGACGCCCAAGTGATAGGACACGTACCAACCGCAGGTGCGATGATTGACCAGCATGCCCGGTTCGACCGCGGCCCAGGTGGCGTTACCCCAGTCGTCGGTCTGGCGGCGGTCGGCGGGCGGGGCGGCGACTTTGGCGACCCGCGGATCGAACTGGAACGCATCGATGGCCGCATCGTGCGCGACAATGCCGGCGAACCATGTGCGAGCTTTTGTGTACCAACGCATCGCCATCGCAGGATCTGCCTGACGATCCCAGGCATCATCGCCCAAGGCCAACAGCACCTCGCCGCGGTAGACGCCATTGGGATCACGGGCGAGGAAATCAGCGGCAGTTTGTTCAGCCAATGCGGCAGCCTTTGCGCCCGACGGCGGCAGGCGTCGGGCGTCGTCGAGCAGCGCCTGTTGCTCAGCGATGGCTGCACGTTGCGCAGTGACGGCATCGACGCTGGCGCCCATCGCGCCGAGATCATTCAACGTTTTGATCAACGCCGCGGTGCGGCCGGTGATCCTCTGCAACGTCTGCGCGGAGCGTTCGCTTTGGTCCCGACCGACGCACGTGAACAGGCTGATGATCGCGTAGGCCTGTGCGGCTTCGTCATAGATGGTATTGGGAAAATCACGACTGAGCTTGCGGTAGGACATCAAAGCCCCGGCCACATCACTGGCGCGGCGGCGTTGCCATTCGGCATCGCGATAGAGCACGAACGCCGGGCCGTAACGTTCGAGATCGCGTCGATGGCGAACATCCGTCAGCGCGCGGTCGATGCGCCAACGCGCGACCTCGCCTGCCACCGAACGCTGCGGATATGTGCTGGCCGCCGGATGGGCGAGGTCGGCAAGGATGGCCTGCGCCAGTTCGTACAGTTCGACCGCTTGATCCAGGCGCTGCGTGAACGCCATGCCATCGGCGGTGGCCTGCGCAGCAAACGCCTGTGCTTCACGATCGGCGGAAAAAGCAGGTCGATACCGTTCAATCACGGTCAAGGCGAGGTCGAAATGACCGCGCCTGGCCAGCACGCGAATAAGTTCCATCGCCGCCGGCAGCGCTTCTTTGGCGTCGCTCCAGGTTGAGGGTTGGGCCAAGCCGAGTGCGCCCCAGGGACTGCCGGCAGGTTCGGACTTCACCGCAGCCGCGGGGATCACCAAGCTCTTTACTACCTCGGCGGCGCGATCGGGCGTCTGCACCTGATCCAGCCAGAAGCCGGCTAGGGCCGCTGCCCACAATGCGCGTTCGGCCGGAGTCGCAGTGTTGGCGACGGCAGCATTCAGTTCTTGCAGCGTATGCGCATCGGCGGTGCGGGCACCGATTCGGTCCCATTGCGTGATCAGCGCGTCGGCCTGAGCGCGCATCGGATCGGCCTCAGCAGCGAGCACGGGCGATGAAATCATGGCGGTCAGCACGAGTATTGCGGTCACCGGGGCAAGGCATGCCCGGCGAAGAAAAACGCCACTCAAACCGTTGAGCAAATTGGGCACGCCGGGCTTCTATCAAGCTGCCCCCCCCCTTGGCAAGTAGCAATTTTAAGCAGTTTGTTGCAACGATTTCACCAAACCGGTCGCTCACAAAGAAAAAGAAAATGGCTGATTTCGCTCGGCCCTGGATCGCCCGATCGGTCGACCATGCTGCGCGCCCACATCGAGGCCCTCATGCCCTTCAGCGGTTCCATCGTTGCCATCGTCACGCCTTTTGCCGGCGACCGGGTCGATTTCCCGGCGCTGCGGAAATTGGTCGAGTGGCACATCGGCCAGGGCACGCAGGGCATCGTCCCGTGCGGCACCACCGGCGAGAGCGCGACCTTCAGCCACGATGAACAACATCAGGTGATCGAAGCCGTGGTGCAGCAGGTTGCCG
This sequence comes from Planctomycetota bacterium, assembly GCA_038229115.1. Taxonomy (GTDB): domain Bacteria; phylum Planctomycetota; class UBA11346; order UBA11346; family UBA11346; genus JBBROQ01. The sequence goes on from JBBROQ010000036.1 coordinate 13,867, forward strand.
GGCGCGTGCCAGTGATCGCCGGCGCCGGCAGCAACAGTACGCGCGAAGCGGTGAGCCTGGCCAAAGCTGCGGAAAAACTGGGCGCGAACGGCATTTTGACCATCACGCCGTATTACAACAAACCGAACCAAGAAGGCCTGTACCAGCACTTCGCCGCGGTGCGCGCAGCGACCACGCTGCCGTTGGTGTTGTACAACGTGCCCGGACGCACCGGGGTGAATCTGCTGCCGGAAACCAGCGCGCGAGAGGCGGCGTTGGGCGGCATCGATTCGATCAAAGACGCGGCCGGAAATCTGGAGCAAACGCAGGAGCAACTGGAACGCGGCGTGCGCGTCCTGTCGGGCGACGACAGCATGACCTTTCCGATGATGATGTTGGGCGCGAGCGGCGTCATCAGCGTGGTGGCGAACTTCGCGCCGAAGCTGATGCGCGCGCTGACCGATGCCTGCGCCGCCGGCAATGTGGTCGAAGCTCGACGCGTGCATCGCATCGTGGTCGACCTCGCGCGACACGCCTTCGCCGACACCAACCCGATCCCGGCCAAGGCCGCGGTCGCAGCATTGGGGTTCTGCAACGAGGAATACCGCCTGCCGTTGGTCACGCTGCCCGCAGCGAAAAAGACCGCGCTGTTGGCGGCGATGACCCAGCACGGCCTGCTGTAAAAGCGGCTGCTGTCGATCCGTCATGGCCGTCACCCTCGCCGACAAAGTGACGCTGGCGCGCCTGGCGCTGACGCCGGTGATCATCGCCAGCTACCTGCTGTTGCCGATCCAACATCACTGGTGCTTCTGGGTCGCCGGCTGGCTGTGTGGTTTGGCCGAGTTCACCGATTTCATCGACGGCCGTATCGCCCGCGCCCGCAAAGAAGTCAGCGACTTCGGCAAGCTGGCCGATCCCTTTTGCGACGTGTTTTACCGCATCGGCGTGTTCCTGGCGCTGCTGCTGCCGGCCGGTGGCATCGGCTATGTCGTCGGCCTCGCGCCCGCGCATATCGCGGCCGGTTACGGCCTGAACCATGACGTGATTCCGTTCGCGCAGGTAACGCAGCTGATGGTCGCCAACGCTGACGGCGTATTGGGCGCGGGCCTGATGCCGTGGTTGCCGGTGACATTAATGGTTCTGCGCGAACTGGTCGCCGGCGGCCTGCGCGCGATGAGCGCCGCGACCGGATTGGTGTTGGCCGCGCGCACTTCGGGCAAGGTGAAAGCGTGGCTGCAGGGCTTCACCATCATCACGGTCATGGCGTTTCCCGCGGTGCTGGGCGAACGCGCGGCGTGGCATCTGACCTACGCCGCGATCGCCGCCTGGATCTGCGCCGCAGTCAGCGTCGCCTCGATCTGCGAATATATTTGGGTCAACCGCCGCGTGTTGGTGCAGATGGCGGTTCGTTCAGCCTGACGGCTTTTGTCGAGCGTTAGCTTCAGCGTCGCGATTCAGCGTCGGTCAGCGGCCGCAACGCGCGCGATGTGTTCCAGTACCCGACGATGGATCGCGTGGATCAGGCCGTCGCCCCAGCACTGCCAATACCAGCCCGGCGCCATCGCCACCTGATACCAGGTGCGGCCTTCCAGCCGCGTGCGTCCGCCGGGAAGTGGCGACAGCCGAAACTCGCCGCGCCGGCTTAAAAACACCCCGTCCAAATGCGGCGGATGGATGTCGTACGGCGACCATTCGCGCATCGTCGGCGGCTGACTGGCGACATCGAATGCAAGTCGGCGCGGCGGTTCCCACGCGGTAATCGGTTCGACGAAGGCGCCGGTGGTAAATTCACAGCGCCGGATCGCGCCCACGCCCGCGCCATCAATCGTCGCGCGCAGTGGCGCGGCGATGCCGGTGGCGAACACGCCAGTTGGCGGCGGCAAGTCCGGGAAGCTGACCACCCGCGCCCACACCGTTTCCGGCGGCGCATCGACCTCGACCACCGACAGCACTTCCGTCAGCGGCGGCGCGTCATGGCGTTCGTCCCACGCCACCCCGCCGGCGGCAAGCACCGCCAACAACATTAGCCCCGCGGAATCGCGCGTACTCGCTGGCCCAAATCCTTCTGCCAACGCGCGCCCGAACACGCTGCCCAACAACGTCAGCGGCGCCGCCAACGGCCATGCCATCGCCAAGCACAGCACGCCTTCCAACCCGAACGACAGCATTGACAGCATCGCCAACAGCAGCGCGTATTGGCCAACCGCGATCACCTCGCCCAACGGCCGCGAACCGCCGCGTTGCTGCACCACCGCGCTGACCACGCCGACCGCCACCGGTGCCAAGACGAACAGCGCCAAACCGTACGTGTTGATGATCATTACCGCGACCACGGTGATCGCCACGGCCACCAGGGCGCCAACGATCACCGCCGGCCACGACGAGGGCTTGCCCAGCGGAGGCGCGATAGATGCGACCTCAGCAGAGTGCGTTTCCTCGGTGAAATACGCTGCATCATCACCCGAGGCGAGCGTGGCTCGCCTCGCCTTAGCCGCCGCGCGCAACCGCGCCGCCAGCCCGTGTGGCCGCAGTCCATTGTTCTTCGCCGGCGGCGCGACGGCCAACACCAACACCACCAAGGCATTCAGGAACGGCGCCAAAAACCACAGCCCGACCCATGGACTGAAACCCGCACTCACCCCGCGCCGCGCGCTCAGCACGCAGCCGATCCAGGCGAATGGCAAGCTCCAAATGCCAAACAGCCAGAGCCCGCCTTGCGATCCATGCCAGTGCTCCGTCCACATCGCCGACGGCGCGACCAACAGCCAGAGTTCCGGCCACGCGCCGGTCAGCCAATGCGCCACCAGCAGCTCGACCCCGAGCTTCAGCGCCATCAATCCACAACCCCAGGCCAGATACTCGCGCCGCGACACCGGCCCGTTCAGCGCGAACAGCCAGCGCAGCGGATACCTCACCGCTGCACCCGGCAAATCCCGCGCGGACACGGCCGATTCGCCGCGACGAACCGGTAGACGGCGTTGCCGCATCGCCGCGGGCCTGGCCGCGCGCCCCACCGCGCCAGCGCGCGCAGGCTGGGCCAATCGTACAGCAGGCGCAGCACCGCGGCGAAACCGCCATGACGAACGCCGTCGATGGTCAGCGCGATCATCTCCTGCGCCGGCACGCCGGGATCGCCCAGGCGTTGCCGAGCCCAGCGACCTTGCAGCGGCGCCACGCGCCAGCCACGCCGGCGTAGTGGATGCCGCAGTCGCCCGGCCAACCAACGGCACCACGGGCAGTCACCGTCGTAGCACAGCACGCCGCGCTCAGGCACGGTGACGGTCACTGCCGCCCGCGTCCGCGCGGCGGTGAACCACGGATCAAGCAACGAAAACATGCGTAGATTCATGGCTAATTCCTTCGCTGACGGGTAGGCGCGACACTGGCTTTGGCCGAGCGCGAACTGCTGCCGAAACCAAACAGACTTTTGACCCGATCGCCCAACCGCAGGGCCTGGATGGCAGCGCTACGCGGCAGGGCGCGCAGCGATCCGTACCACCCGCCCATGCTCGACAGGAAATCGTGCAGCGCGGTCAGCCGCTCAGCCAAATGCGCCTCACGCGGGCCAGCGCGCCGGGCCTCGTCAATGCAGTCGGCCAGCGCCGCGACGGTCGGATCGAACTCGCGCTTTTTACGCTCGTCCATGATCACCGTGAACAGTTCCCACACGTCGGCGAGACTCTCGAAATGATCGCGCCGATCGCCCATCACATGCACCACTCGCACGATGCCCCAGCCCTGCAGTTCTTTCAGACTGGTCGACACGTTCGAGCGCGCGACGCCCAACGCCGCGACCAGATCGTCAGCAGTCAAAGGCTCGGGCGACACAAACAGCAGCGCATGCACCTGCGCCACCGTGCGGTTAATGCCCCAACGCGAGCCCATCTCGCCCCAATGCAGAATGAATTTACGCGCCGCGGGAGTGAGATCGTCCATGGTTCGTTTCCGTTGTTTCTGTTTAGACTGAAACAACAGTAATGTCAACTTGTTACCTGGGGGCTACGGCCCCCAGGAACGCGCCTCCGGCGCTGCCCCCACAAAGCGCACGCCAACTTGACGCAGTGCGGGTCCAGGGCCGGCGAGGCCCGTTCGAGCGCGCGGGTCCAGGGCCGGCGAGGCCCTGGTGGGGCGTAGCGGGGCGAAGCCCAGCAAACAGCAATCCCCCGAGGCGCCTGCAGCGCCGAGCGGGGACGGGCCTTGGTTTCGCGCAGCGAAACGAGCGGCGACAGCCGCGTACGACACGGTCCGGAGAGCGCCAAAGGCGCGACCGCGCGCAGCGCGGATAGGACCGGGGCGCAAGGCCCGCTGACGCTTTGGCTGTGCTTTTAGGCCGTCCAACGGCCTAAAAGCACAGCCAAAGCGTCAGAAGTCACCGGCTTCGCGAGGTAGTCATCCATCCCCGCCGCCAAACACGCGCTGCGGTCCCCATCCATGGCATTGGCGGTCAGCGCCACGATTGGTGCACGTCGCTGCTGCGCTGGCGGCTTATGACTCTGCGCATCGCGGATCAGGCGCGTGGCCTGGAAGCCGTCGACCTCGGGCATCTGACAGTCCATCAGCACCAAATCGTAGTCGACTGCCGCACAGGCCGCGACCGCTTCGCTGCCGTTGAGCGCGACATCGACGCGGCAATTGAGGCGTCTGAGCATTGCCACCGCGACCATCTGGTTGACCAGATTGTCCTCGGCCACCAGCACGCGCGGGCCCTGGCCAGCGGTACTGCCCACTGCCAGCAAGCCGCGCGGTGGCGTGGCAGGGGCACGTCGCGGCGGGGCGGATGCGGGCAGCAGCGGCAAGCTCACCGTGAACTCGCTGCCGACGCCGAGCCGACTGACGACGGTGATGCTGCCGCCCATCAGCTCGATCAA
>JBBROQ010000037.1:0-18689 GCA_038229115.1 Planctomycetota bacterium
GGTGTGCTGGCCTGGCGTTTAGGCATTCGTCGGCGCGTGGCCAGTGCGCAGCTGGAATCATTGCTGGGTCTGCGCGGTCCGGCGCGCGCGCGGGTGCTCAAGCGCGCCTACGCCAGCATGGGCGCGAACTTCATTGAGGTGATGACCATCGGCGGCGTGTACGGCCCGGAACGCACGCAGACGATGCTGAACCCGCACTGGCATGCGCTGCTGCATCGGCGGCACGGCGGCGTGGTTTATATCACGCCACACTTGGGCGCGTGGGATGTCGGCGCCGGCGGCCTAGTGAAAGGTGCGGGGAAACTGGTGATTTATGCCAAAGCGCAGCACAACCCGGAAGTCGATGTGTATGTGAACATGCAGCGGCAGCATTTGGGCTATTTTGTGCTGCTGGCGGCCAACGGCGACCGCACCGCGGCGGTGACGGTTCTGCGCACGCTGCGCGAACGCGGTTCGGTCGGCTTGATGGCCGATCAGCGCCCAGGTCGCAACGAAGGTGAAGGCGCGTGGTTTCTGGGCCGCGCCGCGCACTGCCATCAAGGCCCGGCGTTTTTCGCACAGAAAATGCGGGCGATGCTTGTGCCGGGCTGCTGTTTGCGGGTGCGCGCCGGACACAACGTGTCATTCGTCGGCCGGCCGTGGGCGGCGCCCGCCGGCGCCAGCGCGCCGGTGACGCAGGCGGTGATGGATCAATTATCGGCCATGATCGCGGCGCACCCGGGCCAGTATTTTTGGCAACACCGCCGCTTCGCCGGCACGCCGCCGGAATTGCCGCCGCGGGCCAGTGAACCGTGGCGCACGCATGGCGTGCGGCTGCTGGTCGATTCAACGCCGGGCTCGGCTGTTTAGCCTGCGCGCCGCATGTACATCGACATCTCTCCCAATGACAACCTTGATGAGCCTGTGATGGCGACCTTCAAGGAAACCGGCCCAGCCCACGCGGTGACCGCGGTGCGCTTGTGGCGCGACGACGCCTTTCATTGGTGCGCGATCACCGGTTGGAGCGACGCCGGCCCGGTGCCCGCGTTCATCAGTCCGATTGAGGAAAGTGGCGACGGCCCAGCGCGGTTGCTGCACGGCGGTGAATGCGGATTACGTCTGGCTCTTTTCGGCACCTTTGAAGGGGTAGTGCGTTGGTCGCTGACGGATGCAACGCAGTGGCCCGAGCCATTTCTGCTCTGTCGGCCTGACCTGGAATTCCGGCCATGATTGAACCAATCCGCACGCATCCCGACGACGCGCCACGGCTGCCCAATGGTCAGACGCTGACCACACGTTGGCCGGTGCTGACCTACGGACCGACGCCGCAGATCAGCACCGCCGACTGGCGCCTGCGCGTGTGGGGCGCGGTCGAACAGCCGATCGAATTGGATTGGGCCGAGCTGCTGGCGTTGCCGCAGGTGCAGGTGCGCGCCGACATGCACTGCGTCACCACGTGGTCGCTGTACGACGTGGTGTGGAGCGGCGTGCGCGTGCGCGACGTGCTGGCGTTGGCGCGCCCGACTGCGCTCGCCACCGATGTGCTGCAACACGCCTATGGCGACTACACCACCAACGTCGAGCTAGCGGCGATGCTCGACGATGACGTGCTGATCGCGCATGGCGCTGACGGCGGTGGGCAAGCGGGCGACCTTGATCCCGAGCACGGTGGCCCAGCGCGCATCGTGGTGCCGAAACGGTGGGCATGGAAAGGCGCGAAATGGGTTAGCGGCCTGCACGTTTTGACCCATGACCAGCGCGGTTTTTGGGAAGTGAATGGCTATCACAATCACGGCGATCCGTGGGGGGATGGCGAGGAACGGTATAGCCATCAGGAACGCGCTCGGGCTGTGCGCAAAGCTGGAAACGCGCTGCGGCGTTAAGCGGGCCTTGCGCCCCAGTCCTATCCGCGCTGCGCGCGGCCGCGCCTGCGGCGCTCTCCGGACCGGTTCGTACACGGCTGCGCCGCTAGCGTCGCTGCGCGCCGCCAAGTCCCGTCCCCGCTCGCTCGCGCAGGCTCGCTCGGGGGATTGCTGTTCGCGGACGCTGTCCGCTACGCCTGCCAGGGCCTCGGCCGGCCCTGGACCCGCACGCGTCACACAGGTCGCACGGGTTGCTTGGCGACCGACGCGAACTTTGATGGAGCAGGACGAGCGTTGGACGCGCTGAGACGTTAGAGGGCGTTGCCCAGACCGTCGCGCAGCGCGTCCGGGATCGCCGGTTTCGGCGTGGCGGGCTTGGGTGCCGGCGGCGTTACTTGTGCTGGAAGCGCTGGTTTTATCGGGGTTGCCGGGGTCGGCACTGTTGGCGTTGACGTTGGCGTCGTCAGCGGCGGTGTTTCGTCCCACAACTTCAGAATAATCAGCAGACCGTCCTGACCGCTGCCGGCGATGCGTTGCACCGCGTTGCGCACCGCCAGGCGTTTGGCTGCGGTGGTGCCGCCGAGGATCAGCAGATTGCGGTACAGCTTGATCGTGCCGATCGCTTCAATCCCGGGTTCGTCAGCGCCTTGGCCGCCCAGGGCCACGTTCAAGGCCAAGCCATCGAGCGTCGGTTGCAGCACCACCAACCCGGCTTTGCCGGTCATGCCTAAGGCGGTGCTGGGTTCGCCAACACGCACCGGCACGTAGACGCGGCCCCACGCATCGACGGCGCGCGCGGTGGGCCCGGCGGGCAGGAACAACGCTGACAACAACCGTCCCTGCACGGGATCTACGCGCGCGTATAAACTGGCAGCGCCATCGGGCCGCGGTCCAGGTAATGGCCGGTCAAGATTCTGCGGCATCTGCGCCAGCGTCGAATTTGCGGCCGCGCTCCAACACAGCGTCATCGCGCTGCCGTCGGGCATTGGCCACACGTCATAACCGCGCGCATCCGCACCCAATCCGCGCTCGGCCAGTTGCTCGTCCGGCCAGTCCCACCATTGCCAGGTGGCACCGCCGGCCTCGGCGTCGATCACCGCGCGCAGAATCGGCTGGTAGGCGATGCCGTTGCTGCTGCGTGAGGACAGATTGAGCGTGACCGCGCCACAGCGGGCGGTGCGCGGCGTGGTGGTGGGCAGCGGCGGCACAGTGGTAAAAGCACTAGTCGCGGCCGTGGTGGGATCGCCGCGGACCTCACCGTGCAGGGCACCGGTGGCACTGTCGGCGCTGTAGATCACGGAAAAATCAGTGCCGCTGGCAATGATGCGGCCGTCATCGGCGATCTCGATACGGCTGATCGCTTGGTCGCCAGCACCACCAACCAAGGTGCAGGCCAACACCGTGGGCGTCAGGGCCGGCGCTGGGCCGACCGCAGCCAGCGCGTTGACCGTGGGTGCCGCGACCGGTGCCGGTGCGGGCTCGACTGGCGTCTCGGTGGCTGGTGTCTCGATGGCCGGCGTGGGCCCCGGGTTGGCGTCGTGCAGCTGGGTATCTTGCAGCTGCGCCTGACGGGCACGCAGGGTGCTGTACACGATCAGGCCGATGACCAGCAACGCGACCAGCGCCAGTCCCGACATCGCACTGGCGGGAATGCCGAGCTGCTGGCTGAGGCTGGGTGCGCGCCGCGAGGTCGAGGTTATGCGCGGCACCGAGGGCGAGCCCTCTGCCGTTGCCGGCGCGGGGATCGAACTGCGTCGGCGTGCGGCGGTGCCAGAGCTGCTGCTGCTAGTGCTGGTGCTATCCGCGGTAGTGCGGCGGACGCTGCTGGCGCGCGGTTCCAGCGCCGGCGGCGGTGGCGTGCGGCTGTTGGGTACGCTGGTTAGCGCCGAGCGCGCCCGTCCGCCCAATACCGACACGCCCGACGGCGGCTCGGGGATCGCGGAGCCGCTTTGGAAAGCGTCGACCGAGGTCAGCAGCTCTTCCCAGGTCGCAAAGCGCCCATCGCGACGCCGGGCCAGCATGCGCGCGATCAGATTTTCCAACGACGGTGCAATCTCGATCAGCGAGCGGATGGTTGGCAGGGCGCCGTCGATGCGCGCGCGCGCCAGTTCATCGCGGCTGTTGCCGCTGAATGGCACGCGTCCGGTGAGCGCCTGGAACAACACCAAGCCTAAGCTGAACTGGTTCGCCAGCGCATCCGCGGCGGCGCCGGTGACTTCTTCCGGCGCGGCGTAACGCGGATCGCCGCCGGCGGCCGGCGATAGTGGATCGTACGGCGCGCACAGCGCGAAATCGGCGACCTGCACATGGTTGTTGGCATCGAACAACAGATTCGCCGGGCGTAGGCCTTGATGGAACATGCGCAGTTTCGCACCCGCAGCCAAACCCTGCGCGACCTCGCGCAACAGCGCGATCGCCGCCGGTGCGTCCAACGTTTGCCCGTTCGCCAGACGCTCGGCCAACGAACCGTTCGGCAGCCATTCCATGATCACGGCCGGCGTATTGGCATCGGTGTGCACCCCGATCACGCGCACCACGTTGGGGTGGTTCAGGCGCTGTTGGTTGCGCGCGCCATTGATGAAGCGCGCCCGCGCGCCCAGGTCCTGGGCCAGGCCCGGATCTAGCACCTTCACCGCCACCGCCGCGCCGGCCGCGTCGCGAGCCCGGAACACGGCGCCCAACGAGCCGCAGCCGATGCGTGTGGCCAGCATCACCTCGCCCAAACTGGTGCCGGTGAGCGCTTCCACTCGGCCGTCGATGAACTCCAAAACGGTCGATCCGATTTTCAGTCGATCGCCGGTTTTCAGCCGCGTTTCGCCCCTGATGCGCTCGCTGTTGATCGACAACAGGCAACGCGCCTCCTTCGCGCTGAGGTGCCACGCGCCCTCGTGTAGGCGCAGTTCCGCATGTTCTTGTGCGGTCGCATCATTGCCGATCGCCACTGGCACATTGACGCGGCCGATCAATGAACGCTCGCCGCTGAGCGCGAAGCTGACGCCCTTGAGCGCACCCTCGACCGCGACTAAGCGCGTGCCGGTGCTGTCGGTCGCGACCAGCTCAAACACCAATTCAGCATCAGCCAGCACAATGCGGGCGCCGGCGTCCAGGTGCATCGGCGTCAACACCACGATGGCGCCCAACTGCACGCTGGCGTCGCGCACCGGGCTCAGCCACCAGCCATCCGCCTGACGGTGCAGCTTGGCCAGGGCCGCGGTCGCGCCTTCGCCCTCGGCATCCGCCCGCGGCACCCGGGCGCCATCGGCGGCCAAGTAGGCCACGTCATCCAGCACCACGGCGAAGTCGCCACTGAACCGACCCGCGGTGAAGCGCAGGATCGGCTGGGACGAAGCGGCAGAAGAAGCGACAGGAGCGGCGGCAGGATCGTTCATGGGGGCGCAAGGATGATGCGCTTTCTCTCCCCAGCGCGAGGGCGCGCCGCCGGTGATCCAAACGGCGGTCGCGAGCGACGTGTCAGACTGACCGAAAAACCGCGGCGAATGATTGGCACGTACCGCGCACGGGGCGCTGGTCGCCTAGCCGCATCCCGCGGTCGGTCGAGTTCAGTGGAGTGACCGATGCTCGATCCAAAAACTTTCACCGAAAAATCGCGTGAGGCGCTAGCTGGCGCGCAGGAACTTGCGCAAACCCACGCGCACGCGCAGATCGAACCGGCGCATCTGGCGAGCATGCTGTTCGCCGACCCGAATGGCCTGGCGCGCTCGCTGGCTGCAAAAGCTGGTGGAGAAAGCGCGACGCTGACGCGTGAGCTCGACGAACTGATGAACACGCTGCCGGCGCAGAATCCGCCGCCGACGCAATTGGGCCTAAGCGCCGACGCCATGAAAGTCGTCACCGCTGCGCAAGCCGAACAGAAGAAGCGCGGCGACAGTCATCTGGCGATCGAGCATCTGCTGATTGGGCTGGCCGCGGATCGACGCGTCGGTGCGATTTTGGCCAAGCACAAGCTGGACCTGGGCGCCCTGCGCCGCGCGGTGGATGCGGTGCGTCAGGGTCGCACCGTCACCGACGATCAGGCTGAAAATCGTTACGAAGCGTTGGCCAAATACGGCCGCGATTTGGTCGAGGACGCCAAGGCTGGAAAGATCGATCCGGTCATCGGCCGCGACGAAGAAATCCGCCGCGTGATTCGCGTGCTGTCGCGACGGACCAAGAACAATCCGGTGCTGATCGGCGAACCCGGCGTGGGCAAAACCGCGATCGTTGAAGGCCTCGCCAATCGCATCGTGCGCGGCGACGTGCCCGAAGGGCTGAAGGACAAAACCGTGATTGCGCTGGATCTGGGCGCGTTGGTTGCCGGTGCGAAATACCGCGGCGAATTTGAGGAACGGTTGAAAGCGGTGCTGGATGAAGTGAAGGCCAGCAACGGCCGCGTGCTGCTGTTCATCGACGAAATGCACACGCTGATGGGCGCTGGCAAAACCGAGGGCGCGATGGACGCGGCGAACTTGCTGAAGCCGATGTTGGCGCGCGGCGAACTGCACTGCATCGGTGCGACCACGCTCGACGAATATCGCCAGCACGTCGAAAAAGACCCGGCGTTCGAGCGTCGTTTCCAACCGGTGTTGGTGGGCGAACCGACGGTGGAAGACACCGTGTCGATCCTGCGCGGTTTGCGCGAGCGCTACGAAAATCATCACGGCGTGCGGATCGCCGACGCGGCGTTGATCGCGGCGGCGCAACTGTCGTCGCGCTACATCCAAGACCGCTTCCTGCCCGACAAGGCGATCGACTTGGTCGACGAAGCCTGCGCCAATGCGCGGGTCGAACTCGACAGCTCGCCGGCCGAGATCGATCAGCTCAATCGCCGCGCGTTGCAGTTGGAAGTCGAAGCCACCGCCCTGGCGCGCGAACCCGACAGCGCCAGCAAAGAGCGCTTGGTCAAAGTGCGCGAAGATCTCGCGCGGACCAAAGAGCAGCTGAGCGTGCTCACCGCGCGGCATCAGCAGGAAAAAGCCAAGGTCGACGCGCGCCGCGGCCTGCGTCAGAAACTCGAAGACGCCAAGCAGGAGATCGAACAGGCCGAGCGCAAATACGACTTGGGCAAAGTCGCCGAGCTGCGGTACGGCGTGATTCCCGAGTTGGAAAAACAGCTCGCCGTGCAGGCCGCTGCCGACCACGGCGAAGAGGGCGAACGCGCCCTGACCAGCGAAAGCGTCGGGCCCGAAGACATCGCCGAAGTCGTCAGCCGCTGGACCGGCATTCCGGCGCACAAGCTCAGCCAGGGTGAACGCGGCCGCTTGTTGAAATTGGCCGATCATCTGCACGCACGTGTGGTCGGGCAGCACGACGCGGTCGACGCGGTGGCCAACGCCGTGCTGCGTTCGCGCGCGGGATTGTCCGATGCGAAACAGCCGTTGGGCTCGTTCCTGTTCCTGGGCCCAACGGGCGTTGGCAAAACCGAATTGGCGAAGGCGCTGGCTTTCGAGCTATTCGATGATGAGCAGCACATCGTGCGCATCGACATGTCCGAATACATGGAAAGTCACAGTGTTTCGCGGCTGATCGGCGCGCCTCCCGGCTATGTCGGTTACGATCAGGGCGGGCAATTGACCGAAGCCGTGCGCCGCCGGCCGTACACCGTGGTGTTGTTTGATGAGGTGGAAAAAGCCCATCCGCAGGTGTTCAACGCGCTGCTGCAAGTTCTGGACGAAGGTCATCTGACCGACGGCCAGGGCCGCACCGTCAGCTTCCGCAACACGGTGGTGATCATGACCAGCAACCTGGGCGCCGACCGCCTGATCGCCGGCACTACGGCCAGCGGCGAACTGATCGCCGGAACCCGCGACGCGGTAATGGACGTGGTGCGCGGATTCTTCCGGCCGGAATTTCTGAATCGCCTCAGCGGCATCGTGCTGTTCGCGCCGCTGACGCGCAGCGACCTGAAGGCGATCGTCGGCTTGCAGCTCAACCGTATCGGCGCGCGACTGGCCGACCGCCGGATCACGCTGGTGCTCACCGACAGCGCGCTCGAACGCATCATCAAAGAGGCTTACGATCCGCTGTACGGCGCGCGGCCGTTGAAGCGCTACCTGGAACGCCAACTGACCAACGCGTTGTCGCGGCGGCTGATCGCCGGCGAGTTGCCGGATGGGGCGAACGTGGTGTTGGAAGCGGGGGCGGTCGAAGGCTTAGAAATGCGGGTCGAATTCACCGCCTTGCCCGGTGTCTAGCGCTCAGGCAGACGGTGTCTTCGCATGTTGCAAACTTGCCATTCGTAAGGTTAAAATGGACATCTGACCCATCTGGGTTCCGTTCCTTCCGAAGTAAGGTTTTCCATGCGTCTAGTTGCCCAACTCCGCTTTCTGACCGCACTATTCCTTGCTGCGTTGCTGATCGCAGCCTTCGCAGGATGGATGGTGATCGACCGGCTTAGCGAAACCGCCTTGGATGCCACCCAAGTGCGTCTGCCGGCGGTGCGCAACCAGATGGTCATGGACATGATGCACGACGGCCTGCGCGCGGTCGCCTACAGCAGCGTGATCGCAGTGTCCTCCAGCAATGTTGAGATGCGGCAGACCAGCCTGGAGGAGCTCAAGGAATTTTCGGAACTGTTCACTAGCTCGATGGCAACGCTGGAAGCCCTGCCGATTGAAACCGAGATACGCGCCCACCTGTCTACGATCAAACCGAAGCTGGATGCCTATCTCGCGGCCGTCACTGAGGTGGTGAACACCGCCGCGTCCGGCAAACGTGACGAGGCTTTGGCAAAACTGCCTGATTTGCAGCGTACTTTCAAAGTTTTGGAAGGCGAGATGTCCAGTATCGGCAATCTGATCGAAGAGGGTGCCAAGACAGCCAACATAGCCGCGCTCAAGCAGAGCCGATTTGGACGCACCGTGTTCCTAGGCGTCATGGCAGCACTGATACTGGCCATCCTGTTCATCTCGGAACTGAGCGCGCGGTGCATCGGACCGCGCATTCGGCAACTCTATGACGGTATGGCCAGGGTCGCCGACGGCGATCTGTGCACTCGGCTGGCGATGCGTTCCCGCGATGAGTTTGGCCAGATCGGCCGAGCGCTCGATCGCATGTGCGAGAGCGTCGTCACCACAATGACGAAAGTGCGCTCCTGCGCCGAACGCGTGTCGATGTCGGGCAGCAGCATGACCACCGTCAGCGCCGAAATGCGGACCATGACCGAGCAGATCCAAAGCCAATCCAGCGGCATCGCCGAATCGTCGAGCAAAGTCAGCGGCAGCGTGCAAACGGTCGCCGCCGGTATGGAAGAAATGTCGGCCAGCGTGCAGGAAATCGCCACCAATGCGCAGCAGGCCGCCGACATCGCCGGCACCGCGGTGCGCTTGGCCGCCACCGCCAGTTCGGGCATGGAACGCCTGGGCAAGGCGTCCGACGAAATCGGCAAAGTGGTGCAGATGATTTCGGCCATCGCCGAGCAGACCAACCTGCTGGCCCTGAACGCCACCATCGAAGCCGCGCGTGCCGGCGCGGCCGGCGCAGGTTTCGCCGTGGTCGCCAACGAAGTCAAAGAACTGGCCCGTCAGACCGCCAAAGCGACCAGCGACATCGGCCTGAAGGTCAACGGCATGCAGGCCGAGGCTAAGACCGCCATCACCACCATCGCCGAGGTTTCATCCGTCATCGGCCGCATCAACGAGATCCAGGGCACCATCGCCAGCGCGGTGCAGGAACAGGCCGCAACCACGTCCGAAATGACCCGCAACATCGGCGACGCCGCCACCGGAACGGCCGCCATCGCCACCAACGCGACCGGCATCGTTACCGCCCTGGCCAGCACCACCGAAGCCGCCCGCAACGTGCAAACCACCGCCGGCGAACTCACCACCTGTTCAACCGAACTGCGTGGTTCGATGGCGGGCTTCACGGTCTGACGCGCTCGCCGCGTCTTGCAGAGGACGCGAAGCTAAAAACGTGCTCAGGGCGTTGGCTCGTTGCCGCTAAGAACGCTGAGCGACTTCTCCACTGGCGGCAGTTCGTATGCGCTGAACCAGGCCTGACGGGCCTGATCGGTGGCGGTGGGAACCGGATTGGGCGAAGCCCCGGCGCGCAGGCGTTCCAGCAGAAGGTTCAGTTGCGGCAGAGATTCGCGGTCGTTGAGCGCCATGAGTTCCTCCATGGCCAAGAGCGTCCCGCGCGTCAGCGGCGCGGTCAGGCAGCGCCGCCAGACCGACAGCAGCACCAAGCGATCAGCGGCGGATAGTGCTGGTTTCTGCGGATGGTAGCCCGTGAGCATCGGCAGGCTCAGAACGCCCAACAAATGCGCGATCACTCGCCCATCGGTCTCGTCTGGCAAATCAAGCTGGCGACGATGGCGGTCCTTGTCCCAGCCCCACGGCAGCGGACAGGCGGCCAGCACTTTCATCGCACTGGTGCGGGCATTGGCTCTGAACCAATCGCGGTTGGCAGAGATTGGCGTCCGGGGATCAGACGCGAGTTGGTCCAGCGCCGCTAGCGCGTCGCGTAGCAGGGGGTCATCTTTTGCTCGCTGGCAGATCGCGGTGAAGTCTGCTTGGTCGTAGCCTTTGCGACCGGCGACGTCCTTCCCTATTAAGGCCAATGCGCTGGTCAGGACGACCTCTGGCTCGGGATGCGTCAACAATTGGCGCAGTTCATCGCGGTGCTGGTCGGGGTGGAAGTGCCGAAGTTCCGTGATGCTGGCGACCACCAGATCCGCGTCGGTAGACTGCACATCTTTCAACAGCAATGCGTGGTAGCCGTCGGCGTCCTGCTGATGGAACTGCGCCCGTAGCCAGCGCACCTGATCCTCTCCGGAATAGGTGCCTTCAGCGCTGGCATGGATGGCTCGCGCGGCTGCGTCGCTGTTCCAATGCTCGCGCAGCGCGATGCGCTCGTTGCACCGTCCGATCGCGTCGCGCATGGAATCCTCCCAATACGTTTCAGTGACCCGCTCATCACTGTTTTTTCGTTGGGATGGCCGCAGGTCGGCGGCGATGTGGTTGAGCAGATCAGTGTCGGATGCATCACCAACATCGCCCAACATTTCGCACGCGTCATCGACCAGTAATTCGGCCCGTTTCGTCACCGCCACCACGCCATCGCCGTAGAAATCCGGCAGCAAAGTCCGCCACCACGTGTGCCATTGCTCCGCGGTTTTTTGCTCCGGATCGGCGGTCCACCGGGCTTTAGGAAACCGTGCCCACACCAGGCTGCTGATTGCTGACATCTTCACTTCATCCAGCGTCTGTATCCCATTGTGAAAGGTGCGGCCACACAGCACCGGCAGCGCCGACCACGGGCCATTCTGCGCCGGTCGCCACGTCAGTAGGTGGTAGGACTCATGGGACGACGTCTCAGTTCTCAGTGATTCGCTATGGTGGTTCGGCTCTTCGACCTCCGTGGCCTGCAGGCTGATGATGGCTTGGATGGTTTGCCAAAGCTCAGCCGCATCCTTGGCGGAAAGGGTCGCGGTCGCGAACGATCGCGCATTCGCTTGAGCATGACCAAACCATTGGCGATCCACCGTCGCGATATTCGCGGTCACTTGTCCATCATGCCACTGCAGCAGCAGCAAATCGTGATTGAAGTAGCCGCGCAGTACCAGCACCTCCAGGTCGGCCGGCATGGGCTGTACGACTTCGTCCCAGACCAGGCGCACCTTCTGCCGATGGACGTCATCGCGCGCGGCTTCAACGGCGGCCTTGGCGGCGGTCAGCGGAGCGGGTTCTTCTGCGGACAGGCGCAGGATGCCGGCGAGCAAGACGCCCAGCAACGCGACGATCATTTTTAGCATGGTGCGGGTAAACGCCGCAGTGCGGCCATGGTTCTATCGAACGATCTCGTTGCCGTTCGAGTGCATGACCAGCAACGTTAGAAGCTCAACACCTCGGCTACTGTCCGCCCGACGCGCAACCGCGTGCGATCGGCGGGGCTGACAAAACGCTCGGCCACCGCGTGGTCCAAAAAGCGCAGCAGGTGGTCGTAATAGCCGTCGAGGTTCAGCAGCGCGATGGGTTTGGTGTGCAGGCCCAATTGCGCCCAGGTTAAAATTTCGGCCAGTTCTTCCAACGTGCCGATGCCGCCGGGCAGCGCGATGAAGGCGTCGGCGAGCTCAGCCATCAGCGCCTTGCGATGATGCATGCTCTCAACGATGCGCAGTTCGGTCAGGCCGCGGTGCGCGACCTCCATGTCGACCAGCACCTGTGGAATCACGCCCACCACTTCGCCGCCGGCCGACAGCACTGCATCGGCGACCGCGCCCATCAGGCCGACGTTGCCGCCGCCATAGACCAACGCGTGACCGCGCGCGGCCAGCCCGGCGCCGATGGCCAGCGCCGCTGCGACATAGGTTGCGGACACGGTGGTGCTTGACCCGCAATAAACGCAGACACGACGCATGGCGAGGATTCCTGACAGGGGACGTGCGCAGCATGCGCCCGGCGCGGGCCGGAATAGCGCCGCACTTGGCCAGCTTCGTGCGCAGGTCAGACGGCGCTCAAGTTCTGCCGAGTGCAGCCGTACCTGCTCCGGTGGAGTCGGGACTATGGCTGAGCAGGAACCGCTGACGGATCGTTTTCTGCGCTTGGCCCAGCACCTTCATCAGCTGGAAAACCATGGCTGGGACGTGGCTGCTATGCAGCAGCAAGTCGAGGAGGCGAAAAGCCACATCGCCACCGGCGAGCGCGCGCAGGCCGACACCATCACCCGGACCCTGGCCGCAGCGGTCGAGCGCATCCTACGCGAACGCGCGCCGGCGCTTTTTTCCGCGCCGGTACACGCAGCAGCCATTGAAACGCCCATCGCCAAGCCTGACGCACCGGCCGCGAACCTCGAAGACTGGACGGTTAATGACGACTATTGCGTGGTCGTCGACGAAGGCGCTTCCGGATTGCGCGCCGCGCTGACCCAGGTCCATGCGAAGGCCACCACTGCACCTGTCGCAGCCGTGCCCGTCGAGCTGCCGACCGTCGCAGCGTTGGTCGAGGTGATGCCGGCCGAGATCGCGCCAGAACTGATTCCGCCCGAGGCCGCGGAAACCGTCAGCGTCGGTAGCGAGACTGCGGTAACGCTGGCGGTGGTGCGTGCTCCGGTTGCGACTGCGACTGCGGCTGCGCCCGCGCCCGTCGCATGCGAGACCACGGCGCCGATGCCGGTCAGCGCCTCTGCCGAGGTGGTGCGCGCGGCCACCGATGCGGCTTTGGCGGCGTTGCGGCCGGAAATCGAAAACCTGGTCGCCGCGCGGCTGGCGGCCCAACCGCCGCCGGCAGAGGCCGGCATGTCCGCCGATGCGCTTGATCGCGAATTGGATTGGCGCTTGGAACGGGTCGCGGCCGAACGCGGTTGGTGCTCGTTGGCCGATGTCGAAACCGTGGTGCGACGTCTTACTGGCGGCGAACAGGCCGCGACCCTCGCATTTGCGCGCTTGGAATCTGCGCTACTTGGATTTGTGCAGCAGTCGCAGAATCAGCAGACGCGGATGCTTCAGCATCTGCATTTGGCGCCGGGCCAAAGCCACGACGAGCAACCGGCCGCCCCCGGTACCACAGCGCTCACCGGCAAGCTCAGTCGTAACCAGCCCGCGACGCCAATCGCAGCCAGTAGCGCGGGCGATGACGAGGCCTTGGCTGATGACGAAGCCGCTACGGCCGATCTCGGTTTGGCCCCGGCGTCGACTGCATCGCTCGACGCTGTGGCGATCGGCGAGAACATCGTTCGGCAGGCCGCGGCATTGATTACGCCGACGGCGGTCACGACGCGACTTGCGCCCGTGGATGCGCTAGCTGATGCAGCGGCTGCGTTAGAGACACTCGCACCCGGCACCGCGGCGTTCGCGGCGGAACCATCGGCAGTGATCGACGAGGTCGAGGCCGCGCTGCTGGCAGCGACGGCGGAACTGGAAAAAACCACGCCCGTGGACGACGTCGATCCGGTCGAGGCAGCGCTTGCCGCCGCGCTTCAGGAACAGTCCGCGCCGGTCGGGGATCAGGTGGCCGAACTGGCGACCGAGGCGCGATCGGCGCTCGATTCCCTCGTGCAACCGTTGTCGCTGCTTGAAGACGACGCGCATTCCGGCCTGCACCCGGCGGCCAACGAAACCCGCGCACTGCCGGCGTCAGGACTCAGCGCGCTGCTGTCGGCCGATGAGCTGGATGCGATGTTGGCCGCGGCCTTGGGCGAGGAATCCGACGCCGACGCGGCCACGCCGGCGTCGGCGACTTTGCCGGCCAGTAACGTTTCGGCGGCCGCGATTTCGGGCTCGCGCGGCGCCCTGACGCCGGCGTCCGGTACACGCAAAATCACATCGACGGCATCGACCGAATCCCCGGCAGCGCTGCACGACGCCCTGCGCTCCGCGCTGCCGGGGCTTTTGGTGGACGCCTTTAACGATCCCGAGGTGCGCCAGCAGATCCTGGGAATCGTCGCGGCCGAGATGGTCACCAACCCTGGCGTGCTGGGGGAAATCACCGGCATCCGGTCTTTCCTTCAGCGCGAACTCGCACACGCTGCGACGAATCTGCAACCGGCTGCTCATGGCAACTAAACGCCACTACGCGAGCCCGGCGCGAGAACGCGAGTTCACCTGATGACCACGCCAACCCCGCTGCGCAACCGCACCATCACCACCGCTACGGATCAGCGCCCGCTGCTCGAACCACGGACGCTGCACGAACCGCGCACCGCTGCGTATGACGCAAAGCCCTCGCGCATCCCACCGGATCTGGCCGAGCGCCTTGCCACCGGCGTGTGTGTATTCACGTCCGACACGCGGTTGGGTTATGCGAATCCGGCCGCGCAGCGGTTGATCGGGCAGGTGCTGTCACCTAATGAACTGCGCGGCGAACTGGTCGCGCGCTTGGACGCGGGCAGTGCGGAACTCGCGAATCTGCGCCCGGGCGCGAAAATGGTGGTGGTCGCCGGCGGGCGTTTGTTGGAAGTCGACTGCCAACAGACCGCCGACGGCGGCGTCCTGTGGCTGATCACTGACTCCAGTTCCGAACTGCGGCTGCGCGCGCAATTGGCCGAGGAAGCAAGTTGGCTGGCGCACGGCCATGAAGCGTTCCTGGTGGTCGATCAGCGCGGCTTCATCCGCTATGCGAATCAACACGCCGAGCGCGAACGCGGCGCCGGCCCGAATGGTCTGGTCGGACGCAACCTGGCCGAGATCGAGCGGCCGTGCACTGCCGATTATCAGGATCCGCGCGACCTGGCCGTGGCGGATTTGCAGGAACGCTTGGTCGCGGTGGTGCGCGACGGCGGGCCGCTGCGCTACACCGCCTGGCATCGGCGTCAGGACGGCGGCGAACTGCCGGTGGAAGCAACCATGCGGCCGCACCGCATCAGCCATGAAACGGTGCTGCTGCTGTGCGCGCGCGATGACAGTCGCCGCCTGATGCACCTGCAAGCGCTGCTGCAAGCGAAGGCCGAAGCCGAGACCGCGAACCGCGCGAAGACCGCGTTTTTGGCGGTCACCAGCCACGAACTGCGTACGCCGCTGACCGGCATCATTGGCTTCTGCGAACTGCTCGCCCTGGAAGTCCCGGCCGGCGCCACGGCCGCGCGCGACTACCTGACCCTGATCGCCGAAAGCTCGCAGTCCTTGCAGGTCATCATCAACGACATCGTCGACATTTCGAAGATCGAATCGCGTTCGCTCGAACTGAAACTCGCCACCACCGACGTCGAACAAGCGATCGACCTAACCACGCAGCTGTGGAGCGAACGCGCCAACAGTAAGGGCCTGAAACTGGTGCGCCGACCGTCCATCGGCAGCCCTGCGCCAATTACCACCGATCCGCAGCGCCTGCGCCAGATGCTCGACAATTTGCTGTCCAATGCGCTGAAGTTCAGCGAGCGCGGCACGGTCGAGCTGAACCTGCACCATCTCGCTGACGGCATCGAAATCACCGTCACTGATCAGGGCTGCGGTATCGCCGAGGAAGTCCGCGACAGTTTGTTTCAGGCCTTTTGGCAGGCCGCCGACCACCACATTCGTGCCGCCGGTGGCAACGGCTTGGGTCTCTACATCAGTAAGCATTTGGCCGAGCTGCTCGGCGGTAAGCTGTGGCTGCACACTAGCGAACTCGACGAAGGCAGCGCGTTCAAACTGCGCCTGCCTAACACCTGCGTGCTGCGCCCCAACGGCCGCTTGCTGAAGTCCGACGTGTGGCTGCGCACGCCCACCGGGCTGAAGGCGCTGCGCGAACACTAAGTCCCGGAGCTTCGCCGTTGTCCGGTGTCCACCGAGTCTGTGCATGGGCTTCCAGGATTTCATCTGAGCGCATTTTCTGCGGATGTTTGCGCAGGTTTGGCTCGATGGTCAGCATTCACAGCAAGGCCGGCAAACGTTTCTGGATCATTTAGGAGCAGCTGTGATGCCGCGCAGTGCGTTGATATGTTTGCTGTGGTTTATCATCGGTGCCGGGTTGCTGCGTTCGCCGCTTTCAGCCGCAGAGGATGCGGCCCCGTTCATTCCCGCTGACGCCGGATTGATCGACGTGAAGGCAGCCTTTGCCGCCAAGGGCGACGGCATCACGGACGACACGGCGCATCGATCAGATCAGATCGGGCCGGCGGATCCGATCACACCGCCGGCAACGTGACCCTGCAGGGTTTGAAGCTGACCACCGAATAGCCCGCACACCGGCACAGCCGGCACCGTGTTTCCCGTAATCATCAGCGTCCATTCATCGCCGGTTCATCGGCTCTGGTCGCAGTGTTGGCAGTGTTCACCGCATGGCATTCATATGCCGCGGGATCTTCCTCAGGAATGTCAGAGCCCGCTCTCTGGCAGCCACCATTAGGAAGGACCACTGCATGAACCTCACCGTCAAAATGCTGCGCCGGGTGCATACCCACGCGCTGTCCCTAACCCCAACCCTAGCTGCGCTGGCCACCACGCTCGCAGCGCTGACCGCCGCGTTCAGTCTTGCTGCCGGGAACGTGCACGCCGCAGACGTACGCCTGGAAGGCCGCGCGGTGCTGCCGGCCGCGACCTTCGCCGATGGTCCGGTGTCGGGACAGCACATCGGTGCGGGTCCATTCAACGGCATCACGGTGCCGTTTGCGAAACAGCCAGTGCAGGGCTTCTCGGCAGTGCTCAAAAACACCGACGGCAGCTTTTCGGTGATGGCGGACAACGGCTATGGCTCGCTGGAAAACAGCGCCGATTTCCTGCTGCGCGTGTATCGCATCAAACCGGATTTTGAAACTGCCAGCGGCGGCAGCGGCCGCATCGCGGTGCAGTCGTTCATCCAACTGCGCGATCCCGACCACCGCATCCCGTTCGCGATCGTCAATCATTTCAGCAGCGAACGCCTGCTGACCGGTGCCGATTTCGACATCGAGTCGATGCAGCGCGCGCCCGACGGCAGCCTGTGGTTTGGCGATGAATTTGGACCGTTCCTGTTGCACACCGACGGCACCGGCCGGTTGCTTGAAAAGCCGATTCCGCTGCCGGACTTCGCGCATCCTGGCCAGGAAGTGCGCTCGCCGCAAAGCCCGTACAGCGAGGAATCCAGCGCCCTGCGCATTATGAATGCCGTTCATTCCCACGCGGTGAAATACGACAATACCAAGACGCCGGTGTTCTCGCCCTATCACGTGATGTTGGACGACGGTAACAGCGCCAGCGACCATTACGCCCGCGGCCCGGTGTCGCCGGTCGGTTCGGGTCTGGCGCCTGCGGCCAGCGATATTTTCAACGTCGCGGCGATGCAGGCCGCCGGCTATCCCGTGGTGTGCTGGACCGTGAATACCACCGAGCGCATGACCGAGCTGATGAAGCTGAAGCTTAACGGCGAAATCAGCGATCGGCCGGATCTGCTGCTGGCCGCAGTGCGCGCGTTCGACGCCAATAACGACGGCGTGCCTGGCGATTTCATCGGCGCCGATGGTCTGATCGACATCACCAAGTTCGACGCGCAGGCGCATCGTGGTGGCCGCAATCTGCGCCCGGAAAACACGCTGCCGTCGATGGAAGTCGGCCTCGACAACTTGATGACGACGTTGGAGACCGACATCGCGATCACCAAAGACTTCATGCCGGTGCTCGACCACGACCCGCATGTGCAGGCGGTAAAAGTGCGCCGCGCCGATGGCATGCCGTACACCCCCGACAGCGAAAAACTGGTGAAGGACCTGACCTTCGCCGAGCTGCAGAGCCAATACATCGCCGACAAAATCATCCGCGATCCGGCCTTCCAAAAGAACGATCCGTCGTTGTCGCCGGTGACGCTCGCGTTCAAGGCGATGGGCGGCATCCCGCACGAATACGCGATGCCCAGTTTGCAGCAGCTGTTCACCTTCGTGCAGTTCTACCGCTGGTATTATCAGGCCGGCCCCGGCGTCGGCACGCCGGACGCGGTGCTGAAATGGAAGAATGCGGCGAAGGTGCGTTTCAACATCGAGACCAAGATCAATCCGCGCGCCGAGTTCGTGAACCGCACCTTCGCGCCGTGGGTATTCACGTTGCTGGTCGGCGGCACCATCTCGCTCAACGGCATGCAGGATCGCGCCGATATTCAGAGCTTCGACTTCCGCACGCTGCTGTTGGCGCAGCGCTGGTTCCCGCAGATTCGCACGGTGTACCTGTTCGGCGACTTCCCGATCTATGCCGACCGCAGCAATTCGGATTCGGATGACAGCACCAATCTGCAGGACGAAAACGGCGCCAACACGCCGTGGCTGGCCGGACTGTTTTGGCCGTACCGCGTCACCGCGCTCAGCAATCCATTCCGCGCGAAACGCAGCGGCGGTTTCGAAGGCATGGCCATCACGCCGGACGGCAAAAAGCTGCTGCCGTTGTTAGAGAAGCCGCTGGTTGGCGACGACGCGAAAACGCTGCTGATGCACGAATTCGACCTCGGCAGCCACACCTACACCGGCAAGCAC
>JBBROQ010000038.1:0-18627 GCA_038229115.1 Planctomycetota bacterium
GATCTGCGCGGGGTGGCGGTGCGCGACTATTCGATCGAGGTTAAGCCCGAGGGTGCCGCGATCGTCGAGCGCGGAACCACTGCGATCGTGCGGCCATCGGCAACCGGCGATTGGGTGTCGCCGCAAGTGCCCGCCGACAAGCGTCTGGCCAAAGGTGTGGTTGACGGCTTGATCGGTGATTTGGCGGCGATGCGTTTGGTTGGCGTCCGGCCGTTGATTCCTGATCAGGAAGAACTGGGGCGGCGTGGTCTATTTCTTTCCAATGAACCTGCGGTGATGGCAAAAGACCTGGGCATTGTCCTGAGCACCGGGCCGGGTCAGACCGCGGCGCTCATTGGCATTGAAGGCCGTACCGATGTCACCACCAAAGACGGCCTGCGCTTCAGCTTCCTGTTCGGTCAGGTCGCATTGGATGACGACAACGACAAAGCTGCCGATGCGGCCAAGGCGAAAAAGTCTGACGACAAGAAAGCGGACGACGCCAAGCCGGAAGAAAAGAAGGAAGAAAAGAAGGAAGAAAAGAAAGACGGCAATCGTTACATGGTAGTGTTCGTGCAATACGATCCGACCGCCGACGAAGTCGCGAATGCCGAGGCCGAACAGGCCAAGCTCGACGCGGCCAAGCCAGCCGAGGAAGCCGCCAAAGCCAAGGCCGAAGCCGCCGCAAAAAAGAAGAAGAGCCTCAGCGGGGCCGACCGTGCGCGTAAAGCGCAGGAACGCTTCAGCAAATTCTTCTACGTGATCAGCGACAGCAGTTTCAAAGCGCTGCGCCCGGCGCGTGAAAAGCTGTTCGAAGCCAAACCGGCTGAACCGATGGCCGGCAACACCGGCAAGACCAACAGCGCATGGCTAGAGGAAAACGGCAAGCGCGCTGGCGTGAAAACCACTGCCAGTGGCCTTCAGTACGAAGTGCTGACCGCCGGTGCCGCGGATGGCGTCAGTCCCGCCGCGACCGACACCGTGGAAGTGAAGTACAAGGGCACGCTGGTGGACGGCACCGAGTTCGATTCGTCCAAGGACGGCACCGCCAGCTTCGCCGTGAATGGCGTGATCAAGGGCTGGACCGAGGCGCTGCTGCTGATGAAGCCCGGGGACAAGTGGAAGCTGTTCATCCCGCCGGCCATCGGCTACGGCGAAGCGGGTTCTGCGCCGAAGATCGGCGCCAATGCGCTGCTGATTTTCGAAGTCGAACTGGTGAAGGCCAAGGCCGCTGGCAAGTAATTCCGCAGGGTCTTTGCGACGCGCCACGACCCCGGAGCTTTGCTCCGGGGTCGTGTTGTTTGGCTCAGTGATCAAGCCGACGCCACGCCTTCACCAATCGCCATCAACGCCGATGCTGTGGTCGTGACGGTGTCCTTCATCGGCGATGTGCATGGCTGGAGCGATCGCTTGGCGCGGCTGCTAACGCGCCTTGATGGACCGCTGGTATTCATGGGCGATCTGATCGATCGCGGGCCGGATGGGCCGGGCGTTTTGGATCGGGTGCGTCGCTTATGCGAAACCGGCCGCGCGCGCTGCCTGATGGGTAATCACGAATTCGCCATGCTGCGCGGTCTTGGCCATCCGGCGGTCGGCATCGCCGAGGATCCGGACATGCTGTCGATCTGGCAGCGCACCTTTGGCGGCGACGCATTGATGGCGTCCTATCGCGCCCACGACGCGGTGACGTTGCGCGTTGCGCTCGACGATCACTTGGAGTGGCTGCTGGGCATGCCTTGGTATTTGAAAGGTCGCGACGGCGATCGGCGTTGGTTGGCGGTGCACGCTGGCCTGGATGAAAACCTGCCGATCAAACAGCAGATCGAAGCATTGCGTCGCGGGTTCGGCGGTGGCTCGATGGCGGCCGCGGCACTGTTCGCCAAAGACCGTAAATTCAGCCGGCCCGTGGATCTGCCCGATTATTGGACGGTGGTCAGCGGCCATACGCCGTTACCGCAACCATTCATCAGCGCGCAGCGCATTTTGTGCGACACCAGCGGCGGGCTGCCCAATCGCCTGCTGTCCGCGGTAGTCTGGCCCGAAGGCCGCATCGTCACCAGTTGAGCGGTCAGCCCTGGCCCAGATACGCCGCTTTCACCTGCGGATGATTCAGCAGGGCGCTGGCGCGATCAGTCAGCACGATGCGCCCGGTTTCCAGCACATACGCGCGATGCGCAAGCTTCAGGGCTAATCGCGCGTTTTGCTCGACCAGCAGAATCGACAGGCCATCGCGATTGAGTTCTCGAATAGTGTCGAAGATGCGCAGCACGATCAGCGGCGCGACGCCCATCGACGGTTCGTCCATCAGCAACAACCGCGGTCGCGACATCAGCGCGCGTGCAATCGCCAACATCTGCTGCTCGCCGCCCGACAGCGTGCCGCCGCTCTGCTGACGACGTTCGCCCAGGATCGGGAACAGCGTCAGCATGCGCTCCAGATCAGCGGCGATGCCGGCATGATCGCGACGCGTGAACGCGCCGAGCTTCAGATTTTCCAACACCGTCAGGCGCGGGAAAATTCGCCGGCCTTCAGGCACATGCGCGAGGCCAGTGGCGACCAGCGCATGCGCCGGCGTGCGCGTGATGTCGACGCCGGCAAAGCGCACGCTGCCAGCGCTCGCGCGGACTAGGCCCGAGATCGTCGCCAAGGTGGTCGTCTTGCCCGCGCCGTTGGCGCCGATCATGGTCACGATCTCGCCCGGGGCGACTGTCAGCGCCAAGTCACGTAATACCGTGATCGGCCCGTAGCCCGCGCAAACGATTGATAATTCCAAGAGATTCGTGCTCATGTCAGCCAATTGCCTCGGTGCCCAGATAGGCCTCAACCACGGCCGGATCGGCGCGGATGTCGGCTGGCGCACCTTCGGCAATTTTGCGCCCGTAATGCAGCACCGCGATGCGCTCGGCCACGCCCATAACCACGCTCATGTCGTGTTCGATCAACAGCACCGTGACGCCGCGGTCGCGGATGCGCCGGATCAGGTCCATCAACTGCCGGCTTTCCGCCGGGTTCATGCCGGCGGCCGGTTCGTCGAGCAGCAGCAGCGTCGGCCGGCCGGCAAGCGCGCGTGCGATTTCCAGCCGGCGTTGGTGGCCATACGGCAGGCTGCCGGCGGCGTGCGTGGCGACGTCGACTAGGCCAACAAACGTTAGGCATTCGTCTGCCGCCAAAGCCGCCGCGCGGCGTTCGCGCTGGCCGCGGCGGGTGCCGAACACGGCGTCCCATGCGCCTGCACGCAGATGCTGATCCATTCCCAACAACACATTGTCGCGCGCACTTTGTTCGCGGAATAATCGGATGTTTTGGAAAGTCCGTCCGACGCCCGCGCGCGCGACGCGTTCGGCTCCGCGCCGGCCGCGTCGCCACTCCAGGCCCGTACCCAAGGCACCGACGGTCGCGCCGAGCGCAAATGCGAGCGCACTCGCCACCCCGGGCAACGCGCTCCAGCCCGCTGCAATGGCGGTGGTCCACGCAAACACACGTGGCTCTTCCGGCCGAAACATCGCCAGCCACACCGGTGTCAGCGCGATCGCCGCCACCGCCAACAGCCCGGCCACAATCGCCGCCGCACTGACGCCAAGCACGGTGCTCAGACGCAGTGCCGCGCGCACTTCCTGGCCCGCGATCAGCACTCGCCCGGCAGAGGCGGCGTGCACGCCGGTGATCGCGTTGAACACCGTGGTTTTGCCGGCGCCGTTCGGGCCGATGACCGCGAACACGCTGCCGACTGGGACGCTGAACGACACCCGATCAACCGCGGTCAGGCCGCCAAAGCGCACGCACAGATCCTGCAGCGTCAGCGCGCTCATGCTGATTTCACCGCGGTTTTATTAGCGAATCGTTCTGGCAGTAAACCGCCCGGACGAAACCGCATCATCAACACCAAGGCCAACCCGAACGCCATATACTTCCAGTTATTCGGCTGCGCGAACACGCTGGTCGAAGCGCTAGAGCCGATCGCGGTCGACAGTCGATCGAGGATAAGGTTGTTGAAACCGGCAACGATCGCGGCGCCCAACAGCACGCCGCCGAGCGAACCCAGGCCGCCAAGAATAACCAAACATACGACCGTGGTGGACATCAGAAAACCGTACTCCGACGGCTGGCTGGACGATTGATAGACCGCCGCCATCAACCCGCCGCCGAGCGCGCATAGGCTCGCGCCCAACGCGAACGCGCCAAGTTTCACGCTGGCCACGTTCACGCCGCAGGCCCGCGCCGCGAGCTCATCATCGCGCACCGCCAACCACCGCCGTCCGGTACGCGCGTGCCGTAGCCGCCAACATACCGCCAGGGCCAGCAGCAGCAGTCCGAGCGCGATGTAATACGACGCCAACGGCCCCGGCGGCGCGATCCATGGCAACGACGGCGACGGCAGCGGATCCAGGCCCAACGGCCCGTTGGTAATGCTCTCCAGATTGTTCAGGAGGTTCTGCACGATCTCGCCAAAGCCGAGCGTGACGATCGCCAAATAATCGCCGCGCAGGCGCATGGTCGGCAGACCAATGAGTGCCCCCGCGCCCGCGCCGATCACGGTCGCCGCGGCCAACCCCGGCCAGAAACCAAACTGAAACGGATAGCCGCCCCAGGTCAGCACGCTGTACGCATACGCGCCGATGCCGACGAACGCCGCGCAGCCTAAGTTCAACAGCCCCGTCCATCCGGTGACAATGTTTAGGCCCAGGCCGATGATCGCGTACAGCACGATCGCGCGCACAAAGATGGTGCAGGCCCACGACGACGGCAGCAGCCGATCGATGAACGGAATCGCGAGTACCAACGCGAGCGCCAGCACGCCTGCGATAACGCGGCCGCTCATACTTTTTCTCGCACACGCGCGCCTAAAATTCCGCTCGGCCGGAACACCAGAATCAGCACCAACACGGTAAACACCGACACGGTGCTCCACTGGCCGCCATCCGGCACCAGGCCCTCCACCGCGGCTTTCACTAAGCCGATGACGAGTCCGCCCAACACCGCGCCGGGCAAGTTACCGATGCCGCCTAGTACCGCCGCGGTGAACGCGTCGATGCCGATGGTGTAGCCCATCAAAAACGACGCGTTGCCGTTGTAGAGCGCAGTGATGACGCTGGCCACACCGGCCAAGGCACCGCCGATCACGAAGGTCACGCCGATCACCCGATCGACATCGATGCCCATCAAGCGCGCCGCCTGCGGATGCTGCGCCACCGCGCGCATTGCGGTACCCAAACGCGTCCGGGTCACGAACCAGCGCAGCGCCAGCATCAGCGGAATCGTCACCGCCACGACCAGCACTTCGCGCCACATCACGGTGACGTTGGAGGTGCCCAACAGATTCGTGTTCGCCAGCAGCCGCGGCACGTTCTTGTCCTCACTCGCATGGCTGCCGCCGCCCAGCAATTCAGTGCCGGCCCAGAACAGCCCGAGGTTCACCAAGATAAACGATACGCCGATGGCCGACACCAACGCCGTGACTTTCGGTGCTCCTCGAAGCGGCCGATACGCGAAGCGATCGATGCTCCAATTCACCGCCGCCGAAAACGCCGGCACTACCAGCAAAAGCAGCGGAATCGAAACCCACGGCGACCAGTGCGGCAGGCCCAATCCGACAATCAGCGACAAGCTCGCAAAACAGCCCAGCATCACCAAGTCACCATGAGCGAAATTGATCAGCTCAATGATGCCATAGACCATGGTGTAGCCGAGCGCCACCAGCGCGATGATCAGGCCATTGGCGAGGCCGTAGACCAACAATTGCAGCAGCAGGTCAGTGGACATTCAGCGACTCGGCAGCAGCGACGGCAGCGTTGACGACAGCACGATGGGAAGCCGCTCGATCAGAGCCGCGATCACTGGCCCAAAATTTTTACGAAGGTGAATTTGCCGTCTTTCACCGTATTGCCGCTCATGGTGGTCAAGGACGTGTCGCCATTGGCGTCGAAGGACCAGGTGCCCAAGGCGCCGTCGAAATCCTTGGTCGCCGCGATCGCTTCGACCACCGCGGCGCGCTCCATGCGCTTGCTGCGGATCAATGCGTCCAGCACCACTTTGGTGCATTCGTAGGCGTAGGCGGCGTAGCCTTCGGGGCGGACTTTGTAGGTCGCGACATAGGCGTCGACGAACGCTTTACCTTTGCCGGTCGCCTGTTCGGGGGGAACCCCACCAAACGTGATGAAGACTTTGTTTTCGAGCGGCCCCGCGCCGGCCGAACTGATGAGCGCCTCGTTATAGCCGGCGTCGGGCATGATCACCTTCACCGGCAGGCCATTGTCGTCGATATCTTTCATCAGCTTGCCCGCGCCGGTTTCGGTGGTGCCGCCGAAATATACTAACTGCGCTTCGCTCTCACGGATCTTCGACACCAATGCACGGTAATTGCCGGCTTTGCCATCGATGCCTTCAAAACCAACAATGTTTAGGCCATTTGGCTCGGCGTTCTTGCGGAACATCTCGGCGATGCCTTTGCCATATAGTTCGCGGTCGTGCAGCACAAAAACTTTCGCACCTTTCCCGGCGAGTTCCTGCGCCCATTTCGCGCCGACCGCGCCTTGCAGATCATCGGCGGGCACCACGCGAAAATACGTCACCTTGCCGCTCGGGCGATACTTCATCGGCTCGTCGGCTTCCCCGACACCGGGCTTGGTCAGGCCGGGCCACGTATTGGCGGGACTGATCATCGTTAAGCCGGCAGCGTTCAGATCCGGCATCGACACTTTCGCTGCGCCAGAATTGTAGGTGCCGATGTAGGCCATGACCTGCGGGTCGCCGATCGCCTTCTGCGCGTTGGCTTTTTCAACCGCGGGATCCCACGTTCCTGAGGTGGGCGAGGCATCGTCCCAGTCGACATAGTCGAGCGTGTAGGTGACGCCGGCGACCTCAACTTTTCCGCCGGCTTCTTGCAGAGCCATGCGGATACCGTTGGTCATGCTGATGGTCTGTGTCGCGGCGCTGCCGGTGCGCGGCAGTGACGAGACGATGCGGATGATGTTGCTTGAAGACGTTGAAGACGGCGTCTGGGTTGGGATGTCGTTGCTGATGGGGATTGGGCGGTGTCTGAACGCAAGCAACGCACCGAGCGCGACAGCGAGCGCAATAACTGAGACGATAACAATCCGTCGCATGGCGATCTCCACTGCGCGGCCACCGTAAAAGCGCGGTCATTGCCGCAAGGGTCGCTGCCGGCAGCGATTTTCCCTTTGTCCGATCGGTCGGCGCTTCGAGCATGCCGCCTCGTTCATCGCCTTATCCATGCCTTATCCACATCATGCCTGACGGCTGCGGCCGCACGGAGTTTTCCGCATGCTTCTCTCATCACCTTCTCTGGCCCGACTGCTTCTGGTGACCTGTGCTACTGGCGCGTTTGCGTTGGCCGCCGACCCGGTGCCCGCAGTTACTTCCACGCCCACGACCGCGCCCGCGTTCGAAGCGATGACGCTGAAGCAGAAAACCAGCTACCTCGCCGGCATGCAAATGGCCGACGCGATCAAGAGCTACAAAATGGAAGTCGACCTAGTGGTCACCGGCCTCAAAGAAGGCTCAGCCGGTAAGCCGCTGCCAGTGTCGATGCAGCAGGTGCAGCAAATCATCCAACAATATCAGGGTGAAATGCAGGCCGCCGCAGCGAAGGAAGGCGAAGGCCGCAAGGACGGCAACAAATCGTGGTTGGCCGAAAACGCGAAGAAGCCGAACGTCAAAACCACCGCCAGTGGCCTGCAATACGAAGTCATTACCGCCGGTGCCGGCAACGTCAGCCCGAAGGCCAGCGACAAGGTACAGGTGTTGTACAAGGGCATGCTGTTGGACGGCACGGTGTTCGATTCGACCGAAAAGCACGGCGGCGAACCCGCCGAATTCGGTGTCGGCCAAGTGATCAAAGGCTGGACCGAAGCGCTGCAGCTCATGCACGAAGGCGACAGCTATAAACTCTACATCCCCAGCGAACTCGCTTACGGCGAACAGGCGCCGCCCAACATCGGCCCGAACCAGATCCTGATCTTTGAGGTCACCTTGAAGAAGATTCTGCCCGGAGCCTGAGCGCACCGCCGCGCGGTGGCCTGTGCGTGCGCGCCGGCTGCCGTTCGCGTCAATTTTCGTTCTGGTCAAAAATAGTGGAATGACGTTCTGATCGGCGATCTCAACCGCAGCCATGCGGAAAAGATCGCCGATTTTTTTGTTTGCTGAGTGGCCCAAAAAAATATTCCAACATCGTTTGGCGGATTTCGTACTTGGCCGAATCATCCAAAACGGCCAAAATCGGCCGATATACGACCAATTCAAATCAGCAGATGTATCCAAAAATAACCGCATCTACCGCAGTCGAAGCCGGCGTAGCTGGCCTGAACGCGTAAGCGCTCAGAAACACTTTCGGCTTTTATCTGACAGTTTTTTTTACCGGCATATGTCGGTGGCTGTCGCGTGGGCCGAGGGTGACACCTCATCCTTCTACGGAAGCAGATCTATGCCCCTTTCCTTTCTTCCACGCCGCCGGTCGGCTTTGACCAAGGTCGCGAGCGGCCTGGCGGTGTTCGCCATCGGCGTCCCGCTTTTGGTCGTGCTCATGGGTTCCGACCACAAAGACGGTCCCAATGCGACCGCCGATCATTCCGCCGACATTGCCGACCTGTATGCGTGGCATGATAGCACCGCCAATACCTTCACCGCGGTAGTGACTTTCGCCGGGTTAAGCCCAACCGGCACGGCTGCGGTCTACGACCCGAACATCCTGTATGCGATCCACATCGATCGTGCCGCCAGTGGCGCCGCCTTCGACAATACGCCGGATGTGAACATCAACATGCGCTTTGCCCGCAACGCGCGCGGCGAATATGCGGTGCAGGTCGAGAACCTGCCCGGCACCACTGCGCCGATTAGCGGCGCGGTCGCGACCGTGCTCGACGACGGCGCCGGGCATAAAGTTTTCGCCGGACTGCGCGATGATCCGTTCTTCTTCGACCTGGATGGCTTTAAAGCCACCTTGGCCAAGCCCGCCAGCGATGCGACCCTGCGCTTCAACAATACCCACGACACCTTCGCCGGCACCAATGTCACCGCCGTGGTAGTGCAGGTGCCGTTAAGTGCCGTTACCGTCAACGGCACCTTGCCGAAATTAGCGCTCTGGGCGACCTCGGCGCGCAAGCCGACCGCGATCGGCATGCTGCCGAAATCGGCCACCACCACCAAAACCGCCATGGCCCTGAAATGAGCACCCCCATGTCACTTTCCTCACGTTTCTTGGGTTCTTCGCGCACCCTATCTATCCTGGCGATTGGCGGCATCGCGGTCGCGTTGGCTGCGGGCTGCGGGCACAAGAGCAACAACAACGAACCCAGCGCGGCGTTCACTTTTGCCAGTGAACCAGAAGCCGCATATACCCGGGTCGATCGTGTCGGCATGCCGGCGGTTAACACGGCGCTGATCACCAGCAAAGATTCCTACAACGTCGCCAACCCCAGCGACGACGACGGCGGCCTGTTTGTAGGACAAATCACCAGCAACCTCGACGCGATTCATACCAAACTCAATGATGACGTCACTGCGGCCGGGCTGACCCCGACCGATACGGCCGGATCATTGTCGAATGCCGCAGCGGCGATTGTTCCCGATACGTTGAAGATCGACACGACGGCGGCATCCGGTTTCCCCAATGGGCGCAAACTACCGGATCGGGTGATCGATATCACGCTGTCGTTGATCCTGCTGCAACAAAGCGGCAGTCAGAATGCTTCAACGCTCGCGAATATTCCGCTGAATCCGGGGGCCAATGATAAGGCTTTCAGCAGCACGTTCCCGTATCTCGCTGCGCCGTTCTAATGCGTCGCCAGCACCATGGACGAGCGGCACAACTGCCGCTCGTCCTGCTGGCCTGCTGTTCCGCCATCATCGTTATCGGTGGTGGCGGTATCTGGCTGGATCAGCAACACCATCTGCCCGCCAGTGGGGCGGTTCCTTCTGCAACGTATGTCGGGCATCTGCGCGAACTGGATGCGCAGGTTGAAGCGGCCCGCGTGCGCACGCGCCGCGACCAGCATTCGTGGCTGGCGCTGCAAAGTCTCGCCGAGTCCTATCGCGAGCGGGCGCTGTTTTCCGGCACGACGATTGATCTGACGCGCGCAGAGTCGGCGCTGACGCAGTCTTTCACCCTTGCTGGTGCGCAGGCCGGTCCGTTTTTAAGCCGGGCGCAATTGAGCGCGACCTTGCACCGCTATCAAACCATTGCCGCGGATCTGCACGCCGCGACCGACATTATTCCCTACGACAATCATCAGCACGCCGCGGTTGTCAGCCTGCGCGCTGGCGTCGCTTTTGCTTGCGGTCGCTACACCGAGGCATTCGCGGCCTATCGCGAAGCTCTCGCCCAACGCCGTACGCCAATGACCCTGTTCGCCTTTGCCGACGCCATGGCCGCCACTGGCGATGCCAATGCGGCCGAAGATCTGATCATCGACGCCGAGAATCTGGCGCGCGAAGAGCCACCGGCGACCCGCGCCTGGCTGGCGCTGCAACATGGCGTGTATGCGCTTGATCGCGGCCAATGGGCGCAGGCTGAGGCGCACTATAGTCGGGCGCAGGCGATGCTGTCTGGATGGTGGCTGATCGACGCGCGCGTAGCCGAGCTCACGGCGCTTAAGGGCGACATCGACGGCGCCATCCCCTGTTACGAACAACTGGCGAAACGTACGGGAAAACCAGAGCTAATGGACGCGCTCGCACAGTTGCTGCACCAGCAGAATCGACCAATCGAAGCAGCGCATTGGACCGAGCTCGCTGGGCGCGCTTATGACGACTTGTTGGCCGGCCAACCCGAAGCCGCATACGGCCACGCGCTCGATCATTACTTGGCGTTGCCACATGAGACTGCCCGCGCGCTTGATCTCGCGCAGCGTAACCACGCACTGCGGCCGGGTGGCGAAGCGTCCGTCAAGCTGGCCCGAGCGCTGCTGAACGCCGGTCAGTGTGAACAAGCCCGCGGTGCCATCGAAGCAGTACTGAACAGTCCGTACGATACCGCCGTTCTGCATGCCACCGCCGCCGCCATCTATGCCTCCTGCGGCGATCAGGTTCGGACCGCGGTCGAATTGGCGCTCGCCCGGAAAATCAATCCGCATGCGTAAATGGATATGGCGTTTCAGCGGGATGGTTTTCCTGTCGTTGGTCTTCGTCGCGCGCGTTTTGGCGCACGATCCCTTGGTGGTCGGGATCGATGTCGACGCGACCGGCGACACCGTGCGCGTGACTATCGAGGTCAAACAATGGGCACTGTTGGCAGCGCTCGACGATGAGCGCTCGCTGTTTGCCGACGTGCATGATCTCGACCGTCTGCGCCTGCGATTGGAAGCCTATTGCCGCAGCGGCATCGACCTGCGCTGCGCCAATCAGCCGGTGGCGTTGACCATGCTGGCCGAGCCCATCACCGCGGTCGACGGCGAGCTACCGGATCCGCTGCGACTAGTGTTCACCGGCCATGTCCCGAAAGTTCAGGTGGAAATGCACGCGGTTTTCCCGCTGTTTTCGCAACTCACCGGTACGCCGTCGATCATCGACAATGTGCGCGTTGGCGGCACGCGCGCGGCGCCGCTGCTGCGCAGCGTGAAGCCTGGCGATGCGCTTACGTGGTCGCTGTTACCAGCTGGCAGCGCGGATGTCTCGGCCGCTAGTGCGCAGTCCAATACCGCCGTCGACTTCATCCGACTCGGCTTCCTGCACATCATGCCTGAGGGCACCGACCATATCTTATTTGTCCTCGGCCTGTTCCTGCTGTCGCCGAAACTTCGACCGCTGCTGACGCAGATCACGGCATTCACGGTCGCGCATTCCCTGACTTTGGGTTTGGCTATGGCCGGCGTTTTCACTTTGCCTGCACGCATCGTTGAACCGCTGATCGCGCTCTCGATCGCTGTGGTCGCGGCCGAAAATCTGTGGTCACGTGAAGTGCGGCCGTGGCGCTGGATGTTGGTGTTCGCGTTCGGCTTAGTTCACGGCCTGGGTTTCGCCGGTGCGCTCCGAGAGATGCATCTGCCACCGGGCGGCATCGCTCTGCCGTTGGTCAGCTTCAATGTCGGCGTCGAAGCCGGACAACTGAGCGTGGTTGCGATCGTTGCCGCTCTGAGTTTTTGGATGTGGCGCCGCCCGTGGTACACCACCCGCGTAGCGATGCCGGCGAGCGTGCTGATCGGCTGCATCGGTTTGTTTTGGGCGATCCAACGCGGCCTCGGCTACGGCATCGAACCCTAGTTCTGAAGACGACGCTCAGCGTTCGCGCAGAGCCGGTTGCCCAGTCAAAATGGTCTCAGCCAAGCGCAGCCCATCGAGCCCGGCGCTGACAATGCCGCCGGC
This sequence comes from Planctomycetota bacterium, assembly GCA_038229115.1. Classification (GTDB taxonomy): domain Bacteria; phylum Planctomycetota; class UBA11346; order UBA11346; family UBA11346; genus JBBROQ01. The sequence continues at coordinate 12,295 of JBBROQ010000038.1, forward strand.
ATAGCCCGCGCCTTCGCCGGCCAGATACAGCCCGGGCAGCGAACTGGCGAGCGTGGCCGGATCGCGCTCGAAACGCACTGGACTGGACACGCGCGTCTCGACACCGACCAAGTTGCCGTGGGTCAGAAATCCCGGGATGACTTTGTCGAAAAAGCGCAGCGACTGCTTTAGCGCTGCAACAGTTTTCGCCGGCAAAATCTGGTCGATGCGGCCGGGCCGCACGCCCAACGAATAACTCGACGCACGCACCGGCGCGCCCTGTTCGCCGCGCAGGAAAGCGACCGCGCTTTGCGCCGGACAGGTGTAATCGCTGCCACCGGCGGCAAACGCGGCGCGCTCCAGGCGCTCGATGAGTTCAAAACCGCCAAGGCCGCTGCTGTCGCGATCGACCTCCTGATTGACGATCAGGCCGGCGTTGGCGAACGGCGACGCACGCGCAAAGCGGCTCATGCCATTGGTCGACAGTTGTCCGGCGTCGCTGGTCGCGGCCAGGATTTCGCCGCCCGGACACATGCAGAAGGTGGTCACGCTGTCGGCCGCCGCATGCGCGGGCGGTCGACTGACCAAGTTGTATTCGGCCGCGCCCAGCAGGTGTTTCGGCGGCTGGCAGCCGTATTGGCCAAGGTCGATCAGCCGCTGATCGTGTTCGATGCGGCAGCCCAACTGGAAGCCTTTGGCCTTGTGCGTCAGACCGTGGCCGATCAGGCGCTGAATCAAATCGCGCGCGCTGTGGCCGGGCGCGATCAGGGTCAGCTCAGACTTCAGGCGTTCGCCGTTAGACAACACCACGCCGCCGCATCGGCCGTGGTCGTTAATGATGTCGGTGACGTTTGCGCCCCATCGAAAAGAACCGCCCCAGGCTTCAATCTGCGCGCGCAGCCGCTTGCACATGTGCGGCAACAAATCGCTGCCGATATGCGGATGATGTCGCCATAAAATGTGCCGCGGCGCGCGCGCGCTGACAAAGGCTTCCAATAAGAAGCGCATGCGCCGGTCTTTCACGCGCGTGTACAGCTTGCCGTCGGAATAGGTCCCGGCGCCGCCTTCGCCGTACAAATAATTCGAATCCGGATCGAGCGTGCGCGTGTGGTGGAAGCGCTCCAAATCTGCGGTGCGGCGATCGGCATCGACCCCGCGATCGAGGATCACCGGTTTGCAGCCATAGCGCGCCAACAGGTAGGCCGCCATCAGTCCTGCTGGTCCGGTACCGACGATCAGCGGATACTGCGGCAGGGGGCCGGTAGTGCGCAGCCGCAGCAGGCTGTCGTCGTCGTTGGGTGGCGTGGTTTTCACGGTCACGCCCGGGCCTTCCTGAACCGGGCTGTCTTCGCGCACCCGCGCGCTGAGGTTGTAGACGAAACGCAGGTCGGGCTTTTTGCGCGCATCTACCGAGCGCCGATCGATTTCGTAACCAAGCACATCCGTCAACGGCACGCGGCAATGCTTGGCGATCCAGGGTTTCAGATGGTGATCAAGGCTTTGCCGCGGGCCGTTGGCGACCGCCGACAGCGGTACTTCCAGGCGCTCGATCAGAACCTGTCGTGATCGAGCATCAGACGGCGACGTGGATTCGGCAGCGGTCATGGCATGGCAGTGTGGCTGAAGGTGGGCGTGTGAAAACGCAAACGGCCGGGCGATTGCCCGGCCGTTTGCCCTGCTGTGCTGTCTGTGAACAGCCGACAGCGGAAACCTTCGATGCGTTAGCTTATGCCTGCGGCGTTTCGGCGGCAGCTTCTGCAACCGGCGCAGCGGCGGCAGCAGCCTTGGCGGCAGCGGCTTCAGCGATGGCGGCAGCGGTCGTTACCTTGCGCTCGGACTTCAGTTTCGCGGCGTGCTTGCGCAGCGACCGGCGGGTGGCTGGGACGAACGTCTTGCCGTCCTTTTTCGCTTTGGGCTTGGCCGCAGCCTTGGCCTTGGTTTCGGCCTTGGCCTTCGCCACGACTTCCGGTTTCGCCGCGGCGCGGGCCGGCACGGCGTAGCCGTAATGCTTCATCAGCTTGGTCAACCCGGGACTGATCAAGGCGCCCTGCGCCAACCACGCTTGCACGCGGTCCATTTCGATTTTCAGATTCTGCTCTTTGAGGTTCGGGTCGTAAGAACCGATGATCTCATTCGCCTCGCCCTCGCGGTGACGGCGGCCATCGATGGCGATGACGCGGAAATAGGGGCGGTGGATGCGCCCGTAGCGCGAAAGACGGATTTTGACAGCCATGGAACCTGTAGTCCTGCTCGTAGGTGGGTGCGGCAAAATAGGCCGACGCCCTAAACTGCAACCGCTTTTCCGCTCTTCCCCGCTGATAGAGCCCTTAGATCGTCAGAGCGCGCACGGCATCGTCGCGAGTGCGATAGATCGGGATCACCTTATCGAAGCTGGTCAGCGCCAGGATCTCTTTGAGCGCCGGTGCATCGACGCCGCACAGCGTCAAGCGACCCTCCTGGCCCTGCATGTCTTTTAGCTTCTGCGCCAACGGCCCAAGACACGACGAGTCCAGGGTTGCCACGCCGGCGAGGTCGACCACTAACAGTTCGGAATCAGTGACTAGCGTCAGGAAGCGATTAACGAAGAAATCGCGCACCGAATCAAGATTTGCGGCCCCATGAGCGTCGCGCGCGAAGGCGATCACGCGCACTTTTCCTAGCCGTAGATCCTGTATTGCTGAGGTCGTCATGATGACGGCGGACGTTGGAATCAGGCGCTAGGTGCGCAACCTCTTTTGCCGGGGTAGAATGGCCGGATGACCATGCAGAAGACCATCGACGTACAGTTGCTGAATCCCTTCATCCAGGCGGCGACCACCTGCCTCACGCAGATGGCCGGGCTCGCGCCCACGCGCAAACGGGTGTTCGTAAAAAAGGACACGACCATGCACGGCGACATCGCCGGTGTCATCGGCATGACCAATGGCATCACCGGCAGCTGCTTAGTCAGCTTTCCGATGTCGCTGGCGCGCAACATTGTCGCGCGGTTCCTGGGCGAGACGCCTGAAAGCCTAACCGCTGACATGGTCAGCGACGGCATTGGCGAGGTCGCGAACATGGTCGCCGGTGCGGCCAAACGTGAATTCGTTGGTACTGATTATCGCTTCGACATCTCGACGCCGTCGGTAATTGCCGGTGGTTCGCCCACGCACCTGCACAATCCCATGGGCGTTATTTCTATCGCCTGCGAATTTACTGCCTGCGCTGAATGGCCCGAGACCTTCATGGTCGAGGTTGCGCTTAAGCCAGAGACGAAGACCTGAACAGATCCGGCAGCATCTGACGCTGTAGTTTCCCGTTTGCGGTCATCGGCAGCGCGCGCACCAGCGCCACTCGGCGCGGTCGTTGCGGTCCCGGCAGTTCGCTGTGCACCCAGCCTTCAAATTCGTCGCGCGAAAAGTCCGGCAGCGGCACGACGGCCGCCGCGACCACTTGGCCCCATGCCACGTCCGCCAGTCCGCACACCGCAACCGCGGCACAGCCCGGACACCGCGCCAGCACCGCTTCGACCTGCGCCGGATAAATATTCTCGCCGCCAGACAAAATCAGATCGGTGCGCCGGCAATACACCGTCAGGTTGCCGGCGGCATCCAGCTGTCCGAGATCGCCGGTCGCGAACCAGCCATCCGGCGTGCGCGCTGGGTCGAGCCCCGCATCGTGTTCATAGCCAGCGAACAGCATTGGCCCGATGACTTCGATTACGCCGTCTTCGTCTGACGCGGCCAGTTCGCCGTCATCGCGACGGATGCGCACCTGCGCCCCGGACACCGGTCGCCCGGCATGAAGCGCTCCGGCGTCATCGGGCGATTGCGTACACAACATGCTGCCGGTTTCAGTCAGGCCGTAGGTCTGGCATGGACTGACGCCCAGCGCCGTGCAGCGCGCGTGCAGCGCGGCGTCCAACGGACCGCCGCCGGTCAGGATGCAGCGCAGTCGCATTGGCCACGGGCGCGCGCCGCGCACCGCGCACAGTCGGTGCAGCATGGTCGGCACCACGCTGATGCCGGTGACATCCAGCTCATCGAGTAACCGATCGATCAACCCCGCGTCAAAGCGCTCGACCACCGTCAGGCGATAGCCGCAACGCGCGGCGCGGAACACCACGCTGGCACCGCCGATGTGATCCATCGGCAGACAGCCCAGCCAATGGTCTTCGCGCGTGAGGTTTAGCGCCGCCACCGCCGCCGCGGCCGACGTGTCGAGCGCCGCCGCCGTGAGCCGCGCGGCTTTCGGTGTGCCGGTGGTGCCAGAAGTGAACAGTACCAATGCGGCGTCAGCGGGTCGCAACGGCGCAGCGGCAATTGCAGCGGCCGACGGAAAATGCTTAGGAATCACGGTGAAATCAGGCGGGATCGGTTGCTCGTCGCTGACCAGGACAACTCGCGCGCCGCTGCGTTCTGCTAATGTGCGCCGTTCAGTCGGCGGCAGACGCCGGTTGATCAGGACCAGCGTCACACCGGCCAAGCGCGCGGCTTGCAGGATCGCGACGGTGCTGGGCGAGGGCGCTGCCGATACGGCAAGGCGCTCGCCAGCGCATAGGCCAAGCGCATGCAACCACGTCAGCGCATCGTCCACAGCCGGGAAACGCCAGGCGTCAGCAGCTTGAGCGGTCGCGCGCTGTGGCGTCAGTGTCCACCAACGCGTTGGCTGTTCAGCGCTCGGCGTTCGCGGGTCGGCGTTAGACATGAGTTCGCGTTTGCACGAAAAGCGACGCGACCGGCGTTCAGCCTGCGAGCGTGCCGATGCCCAGGCCCGGCCGATCGTTGATGCGGGTGTGGCCCGCGCTGACGACCAACGGCTCGGTGGTCAGATCGGCGGCGAACACGCCGCCGGTGGCCAAGCCCTGAGCGCGCGTCGTCAAGTTGAACGCGGCGGCGTAATGGGTCGCGAACGCGCGTCCGATCGCGCCGTCGAAGGCGGTGGTGATGACCACATCCAGACCGCACGAACCGGCGAGTTGGATCGCTTGGCGCAGCGGTCGCCAGCCGCCCAGGAACATCGGCTTCAGCACTACCACGTCGGCGGCCTGCGCGGCGCCGATGCGGCCGACATCGATCGGGAAGCGCACGCTCTCATCGGCCGCGATTTTCATACCGGTGCGCCGGCGCAGCGTGGCCATGTCGGCGACGTCCGCGGCCGGCAGGGGCTGCTCGCAATACTCCAACTGCACATCGGCGGCGGCCTGCGCGAACGCGGTAGCTTGATCCAAGTTCCAGCCGCCGTTGATGTCGACGCGCAGATTAATGCGCGGGCCCAATACGCTGCGGATCGCCAGCAACCGCTTGGCCGCGGCCAATGGATCGCCGCCGATTTTCATTTTGATGGTCGAATAACCTTCATCGCACAGCGCGTTCGCGGCGGTGATGCCGCTGGACAGGCTCGCGACGGTTCCGTTCACGGGGACGATAGTGGCGAAATGCGGCGCGATCAGCCCGGCCAAAGGCAGGCCCTGATGCTGCGCCAGCAGATCCAATAGCGCGCCTTCCACCGCGTGGCGCGCGCACGGCGTCTTCGCCAACAGCGGTTCCAGATTGCCCAGCGGCGCGTCGGCCTTGCCGCGATCCAGCCATCCTGTGACCAGTTCCGGCGTCAGCATCGCCACTGCCTGATGCAACGCGGCGTCGCAATCAGCCTGAGATTCACCGCCGTATCCGTGCAGCGGGGCGGCTTCGCCCAGGCCGGTGCGGCCATCGGAATCGGAGATCTGCAACACCCACACCGTGCGCTGAGCGATTTCGCCCTGGCTGGTTTGCAGCGCTGCCGTCAGCGGCAGATCACATTTATAGAGGTTGGCGGGCACGGGGGGTTACAGCGTAAGGGCGGCAACCGTGGCGATACCGCAGACCAGCTCAAGGGCGGCAGAGCGTGCCAGATACCGATTCAGTGCTGCGCCGTCAGTACGCGCCACGCCAAGGCTGAGCACCGCGCCGCCAATCAGCGCCAGTGCCGCGACGCCACCCAGCCACGGTTCATGCCCGATCACCGCGCCAAGTGTCGCTGCGCTCGCCGCGCACAGGTGCAACAACGCGTAATACCAGCGGCTGCTGCGGTCGCCCAAACGCACCGCCAACGTGCACTTCCCGACCACCGCGTCGGTAGCCCGATCACGAATGTTATTCACCGCAATGATCGCGGTCGCCTGAAAGCCGACCATTGAGGCGACCTGCCACCACATCAGCGGTAAGCCGATGCCCAGGTGCCGTGGCGCGATCAACACCCACGCCGTGCCCAACACCGCGAACCAGCCGAAAAACAAGAACACGAACAAGTCGCCCAGGCCGACATACGCCAGCGGCACCGGCCCCGCGGTGTAGCCGACCGCGCACAGGATGCTGACCACGCCCAGCACCAGCA
>JBBROQ010000039.1:0-18584 GCA_038229115.1 Planctomycetota bacterium
GCGGATGTGCTGCTCGCGCGTTTGTAGCGCCAAGCGCAGCGCCGGCTGGCCGTGTACGTCTTTCGACAAGCCGACGATGCGGCCCGGCAATTGCCGGCGGAATTCTTCGCGACAGGCGAGGAACGCGGCGTGCGGGCCACCGTATCCCAGCGGCACGCCGAAGCGCTGCGCCGAGCCGATAGCGATGTCGGCACCGAGTTCGCCCGGCGGCGTCAGCAGACACAGCGCGAGCAAATCGGTGGCGACGACTACCACCGCGCCCGCAGCTTTCGCCGTGGCGATCGACGCGCGCGGATCGCGCACCGCGCCGTCGCTGCCCGGGTATTGCAGCAGCACGCCGAAGGTCGATTCGTCAGCAGTTAGCAGCTCGTTCGAGATCACGTCGATCACGTCGATGGTGATGCCGAGCGGTTCAGCGCGAGTACGCAGTACGCCGATGGTTTGCGGATGGCAGTCGGCCGCGACCGCGAAGCGCGTGCGTCCGGCGGGGGCCGCGGCGCGGGCCATGGTCATCGCTTCGGCCGCGGCGGTGGCTTCGTCCAACAGCGACGCGTTCGCCACCGGCAGCGCGGTGAGGTCGCAAATCATGGTCTGAAAATTCAGCAGCCCTTCCAAGCGGCCTTGCGCGATCTCGGCCTGATACGGCGTGTACTGCGTGTACCAGCCGGGGTTCTCGAACAGGTTGCGCTGAATCACCGGCGGGATCAGGCAGTCGTGATAGCCCAGGCCCAAATAGCTGCGAAACACTTGGTTTTTACCGGCGAGTTCGCGCAGGCGCGTCAGTACCGCGGACTCGCTCAGCGGCGCCGGCAAGGCCAACGGCTCAGTGCGCCGAATCGAGTGCGGCACGGCGTCAGCGATGCACGCGTCGAGGCTGGCGTAGCCAAGCGTGGACAGCATGTGCGCTTGTGCGTCGGCGTCGGGGCCAAGGTGCCGCTCGACGAATCGATCGGGATGCGCGAAGGCGTTTGTGGGGACAGAGACGGTGGAATTCGAGGGCGTGCTCATGGCAGGATCCTCCCGGATGCAGGACAACACGCGGCGCCCGGGTGCGTCGCGCGTCATCCCTGTTCGGAAGCCTGAGAGCGTGACTCCGTCGGCGCGGGCAAATGCCCGACTTTCCAGGGTGCCGTCGAGCGCGGGTCCTTTGGCCTGAGAGCGTTACTCCTTCGGCACCCCGGCCCGGCCTGCGCCGTTCAGGGCTTCTCCCCACGCCGTCATCCGGCTGGGCGGGATTGTGCGGCGCTGGTGTGAGCGCAAGCCTCGGGCCGTGATGCGCTCCGCAGCTCGGCAGGCTTTCGTTATCGGGTGGTGAGCACAGACTCGCGCCGATGTTCCTGGCCACCGAAACGGACACCGCGGCGTGCGGACGGGCGCTGGCGCGCTGTCTGCGCCCGGACGATGTTGTGTTGCTCGATGGGCCGCTTGGGGCGGGAAAAACCACGTTGGTGCGCGCATTGGCGGCGGAGCTGGAAGCGGACCCGACGTTGGTGGCGAGCCCGACGTATACGCTGCTGCATCAATACGACGGCCGCTGGCCGATCGTGCATGTCGATGCCTATCGCCTGAGCGGCGCGGGTGATCTCGCGGCGCTGGGTTTCGACGACGCGGCTGCCGGCGGCGTGGCTTTGATCGAATGGGGTGAGCGCGTGGCGAGCGCGTTTCCCGCGGCGTGGCGCGTACGTTTGGACCACACGCCTGGCGGCGGCCGCACGGTGAGCATCGCGCCGCCGGCGGGGCGTAGCGCCGCCGGGTTGCTGTGAACGCTACGGTGGAGAATGGTGTAGCACTCGTCACGCGCGGCGGTGGCCGCCGTTTGCTGTCGTTCTCGTTCGCATCGAAAGCCCCATGACCTCGTCCGACTATTTTCCTGCGGTTGATGCCGATGCCTCAGCGGGCCCAGCGATCGTGCGCGTCGCGCCGGCGCCCGGCGGCGGCGATCCGTTAGTTGCGGAGTATGTCAGCCGTTTCCGTGCCACCTGCGCGGTGCGCACCATCGCCTGGATGTGGGTACTGATCGGCGCGTTGGGCGCGGTGATCGGTGGCGCAATCGGCTCACGCTTGGCCGGGATCGCGCCGGCACTTGATGACGCGCAGAGTCCGTTGGTACGCTTGGTCAATGATTGGTTCGGAAATCCGTGGTGGTGCATCGCCGGCATGGCGGCGGCGACGGTCATCACCGGGGCGCTGGGAGTGTGGTTGAACCGGCGCCGAATTCCGGCCGGGCAGGAACCCTGGATGGGTTTCACGCTGGTCGCGTTCGCGTATTTGCTGCTGTTCGATCCGGTGGCTTTTTTGGGCGTTTTCACCGGCGTGGTGTGCTTGGTATATCTGGCCGCGATTTTGTTCCGGCTGTTGGCGGTGGCGCTCGGCGGCGATCACGGCGCGCGCGCCGAGGCGCTCACCGAACCGGCTGGCGGCTGGCCGCTCTACACGGTGTTGGTGCCGCTGTACCGCGAGCGCAACGTGGCTCGGAACATTCTCGCCAGTCTGGCGAAACTGGATTATCCGCATGATCGGTTGGAGGTGAAATTTCTGCTGGAGGCCGACGACGCGGACACCTTAGAAGCGCTGGTTTCCGCGGGGATTCCTGCGCATGCGGAAATCGTGATTGTGCCGCTGGCGCAGCCCAAGACCAAGCCGCGTGCCTGCAATCACGGCCTGGCGCGCGCGCGCGGCGAATTCCTGGTGATCTTCGACGCCGAAGATCGGCCGGACGCCGATCAGCTCAAACAGGCGGTGCTCGCGTTCCGTGGTGCGTCCGAAAACGTGGTCTGTTTCCAGGCGCAGTTGGCCTATCACAACCATCGGCAGAACCTGCTGACGCGGTGGTTCGCGCTGGAATACAACGTCTGGTTCCGGCGCTATCTGGCTGGCCTGGTTCGACTCGGCACGCCGATTCCGCTCGGCGGTACCAGCAATCATTTTCGCACGGACGCGCTGCGCACACTCGGCGGTTGGGATCCGTTCAACGTCACCGAGGACTGCGATCTGGGCGTGCGCTTGGCGATGTCCGGCGCGGCCACCAGAACGCTCGACAGCACCACCTGGGAAGAAGCCACCAGTCGTGTCGGCAATTGGCTGCGCCAGCGCAGCCGCTGGCTCAAAGGTTATCTGGTCACGCATCTGGTGTGGTCACGGCGGCCGCTGCATTTGCTGCGCACTTTGGGCCCGTGGCCGACGCTGGGTTTCTTCCTATCCGTGTTCTGCGTCGCGGCGCTGTCGGCGTTCAACGTGGTGCTGTGGTTGGTCACCGGCGTCTATGCGGTACTGGCCACGATCGACTGGCACCACGGCTTCAGCCTGTGGGAAATCGTGGCCACGCGCGACATCGAGCATCAGCGTTTAAGCTGGCAGGTGGTGTTCGCCGGCCCCGGCGAAGGTCCGGTGTTGGGGACGCTGAGCGTGGTGTTCGCGGTCGCAGCGGTGGCGCTGTTTGCCGGCAATATCGCGTTCATTCTGCTCGCCGCGCTTGCCGGTCGTCGACCCGGACAACGCGGCATGTGGTGGGCGGCGCTCAGCAGTCCGTTGTATTGGTGGCTGATCGCGTTCGCCGCGTGGAAGGGCATCTGGCAGCTATTGGTGAAGCCGCATTACTGGGAAAAGACCGTGCATGGACTCGATCAGCACGAGTGACGGCGAAATGGTCGCAGCGTTCGCGTGGGCGGTCGAGCCGTATGCGGCGGCCGACGACAGCATTGATCTGGCTGGTATCGCGCGGGCGTTTCAGCACTTGGCCGACGGCGTGACGAATGAGCATCTAACGGCAGCCCGACGTGCGCCGAAATGCTCGGCGTGCTGTCATCAAGCGGTGCCGATCAGCGCGGCGGAAGCGGTGCTGTTGATACCGTTGCTGACCGCCACCCCAGCGCCAAGTCGTCAGAATTTCCACGCGCCGTTTAGCAACGGCGCTGCGTATTTGGCGCGCAAAATCCCGTGTCGATTTTTGCGCGATGGCGACTGCTCGATCCATACCGAACGGCCGACCGTCTGCCGCGAATATCTGGTGTCGTCCGATCCCACGCACTGCGCCGCGTCAGGTCAGGCGCAGGTACTGTCGCTGCGCTGGCGCCCATCTGAGGTGCTGTCGCGATTGTGCGCGCGGTTGCTTAACCGGGCGGCGGAACAGATCCCATTGGCGCGTGCTGAAACGTGGCTGCGTTCGCAGCGCGGGCTGAAAAAACGGCGTTGGCCGCTGCCTGAAGTCATCAACCATCTGCACGCAATTGCCGTCGCTTGAGCAGAAAACGCGCCGGCGACAGGCGCGCGAGTGCGGTAGATTTTCGGCATGAGCCCACGTCCGACGGTCGCCGCATATTACTTCCCGAACTATCATCGCGACGCCAAGAACGAGGCCGTGCACGGCTCGGGCTGGACCGAATGGGATTTGGTGCGCCATGCGCGCCCGCGCTTTGCCAATCATCAGCAGCCGAAAGTGCCGCTGTGGGGTTATGAAGACGAAGCCGATCCGGCGGTGATGACGCGCAAGATTGACGCCGCTGCCGATCACGGTGTCGACGCGTTCATCTTCGATTGGTACTGGCACGATCAGGGCGCGTACCTGGCCCGGTGTTTGGACGAGGGCTATCTGCACGCAGAAAATCGTGAGAGGACGCGCTTTGCCCTCATGTGGGCCAATCACGATTGGATCGACATTCATCCGGCCAAGGCCGGTCAGGTCGCACCGCTGCAATGGGGTGGCGCGGTCAGCGAGACCACGTGGGAAAATCTGACTGACCACATCGTTGCGCGGTATTTCCGCGACCGCGCGTATTGGCGCATCGACGGTGCGCCGTATTTCTCGGTTTATGAATTGTTCCGCCTGGTCCAAAGTTTCGGCAGCGTTGCCGGTTGCCGCCTAGCGCTTGATCGCTTTCGCGCGAAGGCCCAGCGCGCCGGGATGCCCGACATTCATTTCAACGCCGTGGTGTGGGGCGTACAGATTCTGCCGGGCGAACAGTCGGTTAAAAACCCAGGTGAATTGGTTGAAAAACTCGGCTTTTCCAGCGTCACGTCGTACGTCTGGGTGCACAACGTGCAGCTGCCCGAGTTCCCGGTCACCGATTACGCCTGGGTGACCAACGAGGCTGCCGCGCAGTGGGGCAGCATCGCCAATGGTTTCCGCCAGCCGTACCATCCGAACGTGACCATGGGTTGGGACGCCAGCCCGCGCACCGTGTTAAGCGATGTGTTCCGCAGCGCCGGCTATCCGTTCATGGCCACCATCGGCGGCAATACGCCGGCGCGGTTTCGTGAGGCGCTGGCGCGGGCGCAGGCCTGGCGCGATGCACGCGGCCAAGGCGCGTCGGTGATTACGCTCAACGCCTGGAATGAATGGACCGAAGGCAGTTATTTGGAACCCGACACGATCAACGGGTACGGCTATCTGGAAGCGATCCGCTCGGTGTTCGGTCGCGCTGGCGCGGCGGCCGGTTGACGAACCCTTAACCCGATCAGCCGATCAGCCGCAGTGCGCACGGGATCACATAGCGCGCGAACATCGGATCGATGGTCGCCACGGTCAGGTCGCGATGGATCCCGGCGGCGATGATGCCGCGGTCGAACGGATCGGCGTGCAGCGCTGGTAACGCCGACGCAACCAACGCTTCGTCATCGGCGAACGGCAGCACCGTCAGGCGATAATGCGCGACTACTCTGGGCCACCATGCTGCCGGCGGCGCGTCCAACGGCAGTTTGCCCAGGGCATGTTTGATGCCGATTTCCCACGCAGTCAGGGCGCTGACCGCCCACGGCTCGCGCTTCATCGCGTTGCGGATCGCAGTCGGAATCGGCGCGTCGTCGGTGACCCGCAACACGATGCAGGTGTCGAGCAGGATCATACCGGGTCGTGGTCGTGCCACGGCACGCCATCAGGAAACACCGGCGCGATGTCCTCGCGACGCGGGCAATTGGCGCGCAGGCCTGGCACTGCGCCCCACACGGGTTTCCAGGCGTTTTTTGTGGCAACGGCCGAGCGAGCGACGGCGAAGTCGACGTCATAGACCCCGGCCGGTTCGCGGACCCGGTTGCGGGTCGACGGTGCTGACGAGTACGCGGTGTCGTGGTCGGCCATGGCCGCCGTCAGTACCGCGCGGATTTCACCGACGAGGGAACGATGGTGTTCGGCCGCAGCGGCGCGCAGTCGGGTGAGCACGGCTTCGTCAAGATCGCGGATGAGCAGGTCAGGCATGGGGTACCTCGCTGCCAAAGGTGGATATCTATTCGATATCTTTTTGCCATCTGTTTTTTTTAATACGGACGCAAAATGGCCGTGCCTTCAGCGGGGTGTTAAGTCAGTGCGCGTGGGCGTGATCGCCGCGCACCACACCAGCCAGATCATCAGCGGTTGGAATGGCAGCCGCACCCACACCACCCACGTGGGAATGTTTGGCATGCCGTGCAGTGCTGCGTGAATGTTGGCCGGGAAAATAGCCAGCAGCAGCACGACTAGGCCGATCCCGGCCGCGCGTTGAAAGCGTGGCAGAAGTAAGCCAACGCCGCCGGCGATTTCCGCGACGCCAGAAATGGCGAGCATTGCCTGCGGCCACGGCAGCCATGGCGGTAGCTGCGCGTCGTAGAAATCAGGATTCAGGAAATGATTGGCGCCGGCGGCGACGAAAAACGCCGACAGCAGCCAACGTCCCAACGCGCGCCCGCGCGGGTACGCGGCATCGTCGCCGCTCAATTGCGGACGCGTTGATAGCCGAGTTCCAGGATTTTCTGCTGACCGGGCTGGAGGTCGTCTTCGTTCAGGTACAGGACGATGGTGGCGGTGTTGCTGGAGTCGATGCGGGTGATGACGTTCTCGACCCCGCTGGTGTGGCGCAGGTCCTGTTCATCGCGCACGAGCGCCGCTTCGGCGGCATTAGGTTTGGTATAGGTGTACGACACCGTGCGCGCGGCGCCGCAGCCTGCGAGAACGCTCAGCAGCGCGCTGCCGGCGAAGAAGGTCACGGGGACAAGGCGGAACGTGGGCAGACGCATGGGCAGGCTCCAGAGAAAGGGTGAGTCGAGGTCGCGCAGATGATGGCCAAGCGCACGGTGAGTCCACGCGGCCGCGCCTCGCCCAAGGTCGACGGTGTGTGCGCTGTTCCAGGCCCGGCCGAGTATGAACCGGCAGTCATCGGCGCAGCTTGGCGCTTGAGCGTTCGGTTCATGCGGGACACTCGCCGACGAAGACGACTGGCGCTCTCGGCCCCACGGCCGCACGCGGGCAACCGCGAGGAAGTCTCACGGCCGTTCGATCCATCGGGTCGTTGCCGCAACGCCGCGCGCCTGGGCATTCCGTTCATCCCCTCAGTTAGAATCGGGAAGAGCTCTTGCCCACGTCATCAACATCCAACACCTCATCCACCGCTCGGCGCGTCGCTGAGGCCACCGGCCCCGGCTATGACGCCGGCAGCCGCAACCACACCCGGCCGCAGTCGCTGGCGCAAACCGATCCGGAATTGGCCGCGATCGTGCAGGCCGAGTGGACGCGTCAGCAGTACACGATTGAGCTGATCGCGTCCGAAAACATCGTCTCGTCCGCGGTCCTGGAGGTGCAGGGCTCGGTGCTGACGAACAAATACGCCGAGGGCTATGCTGGCCGGCGCTATTACGGCGGCTGCGAAGAAGTCGACAAAGCCGAAGTCCTGGCGATTCAGCGCGCACAGCAGTTGTTCAAAACCGACTACGCGGTGAACGTGCAGCCGCACTCGGGTTCGCAGGCGAACATGGCGGTGTACATGGCCGCCGGTTTGCAAAAGGGCGATAAGGTTTTGGGCATGTCGCTGGACCACGGCGGGCATCTGACGCACGGCTACAAACTCAATTTCAGCGGCCTGGATTACACCATCGCCAGCTATGGCGTGACCCGCGATACGCAGGTCATCGACTATGATGAGGTCGCGCGCATCGCCGCGGAATTTCAGCCGAAAATGATCATCGCCGGGGCCTCAAACTATTCGCGCACGATTGACTTCGTGCGCTTCGCAACGATCGCAAAACAGGTCGGCGCGCTGCTGTTTGTTGACATGGCGCACATCGCCGGACTGATCGCGGCCGGCGTGCATCCGTCGCCCTTTGGCCACGCCGACTTCATCACCACCACCACGCACAAAACCCTGCGCGGCCCGCGCGGCGGCATGATCTTCACCCGCAGTCCTGAACTGGCGAAGAAGGTTAACAGCCGCGTATTCCCCGGCATTCAGGGTGGACCGCTGATGCATGTGATCGCGGCGAAGGCCGCAGCGTTCGGCGAAGATCTGCGTCCTGAATTCGCCGAGTACATGCAGCGCGTTGCTGCGAGCGCGCGTGCGATGGCCGAGGAATTTCTGCGCCGCGGTTGGCAGGTGGTTTCAGGCGGCACCGACAACCATCTGTTTTCACTCAACGTCATGTCTCTCAGCGCCGCCTCTGGCGGGGGCGTCACCGGCAAACAAGCCGAAGACAAACTGCACGAAGTCGGCATCACGGTGAACAAGAACCTGATCCCGTTCGATGACCAACCGGCGCAGCAGGGCAGCGGCATTCGCATCGGTACGCCGGCGATCTGTTCGCGCGGCTGTGGCGTAGCCGAAGCGGTCGAGGTTGCCGCGCTCATCGACCGCGCGCTCAAGGGCCGCGACGATGCCGCGGTGCTGGCTGCAGTGCGCACTGAAGCGCGTGCGCTGTGCGAACGGTTTCCGATTTATCGCTGATGCGTTGCGACCGCTGACTGCTTACGCGGTCAGCGGTCGCCCCAGATCCGCGAGCAGGCGCATGAAGCGGCGGCCGTACTCGACATAGTTGGCGAACTTGATCGCTTCCGGCGCGGTCAGGCTGGGATCGTGGGCGATTACGGCCAAGTGCGGTTCGATCGAAAAGCCGCCGTCATAGCCGCGCGTCAGCAGATCTTTCACGATCGCGCGCACATCGCCTTGGCCTTCGCCGGGCCAGCAATGGCCGTTGATGCCAGCGGCGGCATGCGCCGGATCGAACACGCCGTCCTTGATGTGGACATAGGCAACGTGGTCGCGCACTTGGCGATAAAAGTCCCAGGCAGATTGTTTCGGCCGCGGTTCGCTTTGCGCGTAATCATAGGTGAAAATCGGGTTGCCGGTGTCGAAGACCAGTTTCAGGCCCGGCACCTGTTCCAGCAGCCGCAGGGTGAAACTGGCGCCCATGCCGCCGTAGTTGTGGCAGTTCTCGTGCAGCACGGTTGCTCCTTGAGCAGAGAACAGCGCCACGAATTCGCGCAGGCGGCGGACGCGTTCTTCGGCCATTTGATCGTCGGGCGACCGACTGTGGATGATGGGCCAGCTCATCACGCGAATCTGCGTGCAGCCCAACCGGCGCATGCGCGCGGCCGCGCGTTGCGCTTCAGCCCAATCGTCGGCGAACGGCTTGGTGATGTCTTTCGACCAATTGCCCAACGCCGAGCCGAAGCAATTCACGCCAACGTCTGCCGCGTGCAGCGTCGCGACCGCGGCATCGAAGGCCGCGTCCGACAGGTTGTGCAGATTGGTGCCGTCGACCGCGCGCGCTTCGATCCAGCGCCAGCCAAGGTCCTTAGTCGCGCGGATTTGTCCGGGCAGATCGGTGGCGGCTTCGTCGGCGAATCCGGTGAGGTACATGTGCGCTTTGCCTTGGTTTCAAAAATTCAGGGTTGGACGAAATGCTGTAAATAATCCCAACTGCGCGCGAGCGACTGCACCGGATCGCCGTCGCAGGTGTCCTGCTCGACAATGAACCAGCGGCAGCCAGAGACCTCGGCAGTGTGAAGGATGCGCGGCCAATCCAGATTGCCGCTGCCGACTTCGGCGATCACGCCGCTGTGGAGCCCGCCGTCTGCGCCGAACCGGCAGGCAAATTCTTTGAGATGAATCAGCGGCAATCTGCCGGACAGGCGTTCACACCAGCGCACCGGATCGCCGCCGCCTTTCTGTACCCAATACACATCAGGCTCGCCGGCCAAATGTGCGGGATCGGTCAGGTCGTACAGCCAATCGAGCACCGTCTTGCCGCCGATGCGCACGAATTCGAGATCGTGATTGTGATAGCACAGCGTCATGCCGGCCGCGCGCAGAATCGCGCCGGCATGGTCCAGACGCGCGGCTAACGCGCGCACTTCATCAAGCGTGCGAATTGGCAGATGCGGAAATGGATAGGCGGTGACGGTACAGCCCAGCGTGCGCAGGCGCTCAATCACCTGCTGAGGCTGGTCGCAGATGCTGGCGCCGCTTTCGTGCGTGGCGCAGATGACCACGCCGGCCGCGTCGCAGATGCGGCGGATGTCGACGGCCGGGATCGGGCCGACGCCGCTGATCTGCACCGCGCGATAGCCAATGGCGTGGATGCGTGCGAGCGTGGCGGCGAGCCCGGCGGCGTCCTGGCAGGTTGCTCGGACCGTATAGAGCTGGGCGGCAATCTGGGTGGAGCGCATGGAGTCCTTAAGGTTTGGGCGAGGCGGCGAAGTCGGCAGCGCTGGCGCTGCTCTTTTTGGTATGACGCGACTGGGCGATCAGCTTTTTCAGTTCGACCTCGTAGGCGGCGCCGTCCAAGGGTAGTTCGACGGTGCGTTCGGTGAGTGAGGAATAGATCATCGCGTTGGCCAGTTCGACTGAGCGGATGCCTTCCGGCGCGGGCGCGATCAACGGCTCATTGCCGTTGATGGCGGCGGCGAAGTTGCGCAGGATTTCGTTATGCTGGCCGCCGTTGCCGTGCACCGGGATGTCGATGTTCCAGGTCTCGGGCATGGCGAAAGATTCGCGCGAAATGCGACTGAATTCCGTCATCGGCACGCGGTTGCGGGTGAAGCTGATGCGCCCGTTCTCCAGGATCACGCGGCCGTTTTCCGCTGCGATTTCAAGGCGATTGGTGCCGGGCGCCTCGCCAGTGGTGGTGATGAACACGCCGCTCGCGCCGTTGGGATATTCCAGGTAGGCGGTGACCTGATCCTCGACCTCGATGTCGTGCCAGCGGCCGAAACCGCAGAACGCACGGATCTTCGTCGGCATGCCGAAGAACCACTGCATCAGGTCTAAGCGGTGCGGACATTGGTTGGTAAGCACCCCGCCGCCTTCGCCGCCCCACGTCGCGCGCCAGCCGCCCGAGGCGTAATAGGCCTCGGTGCGGAACCAGTCGGTGGTGATGTAGGTGATGCGGCGGATCTCGCCCAGTGCGCCGCTGACGATGAGGTCGCGCAGCTTCTGGTTATGGGGATCAGTGCGTTCATTGAATATCGCGGCAAACATCTGCGCAGAATTCGGCCGGCGTTCGTAAGCGGCGATCAGACCCTCGCAGTCGGCCTTGTGCACCGACAGTGGTTTTTCGGTCAGCACATGCAGGCCCTGTTCAAGCGCATCGATGCCGATGGTGGTGTGGGCAAAATGCGGCGTGGCGATCAGCACCGCATCGACCAGCCCAGAACGGATCAGCGCCGCGCTGTCGCTGAAATGCGGCAGGTCGGGAAAACGCGCGAGTTTGGCCGGATCAGGGTCGCAAACCGCAGTCAGGTGCAGGTCTGAAATTTGGCCGGCATGGATGGCGTTGGCATAATTCGTGCCCATCCCGCCCAGCCCGATGACGCCAATGCTGACGAGTTTGGACATCTGTGATTCCGGGCTTGGAGTGGCGACCGCAGCCGGGCGGTGCTGAATACCTGAGGCGTGATTATATGTCCGCGAATCGCGACCTCTAGCCGCGGACGATCATGTTTGCGCGCTGGACGATCATCACCGAGCCAGATTCACGCCGTCCCGTTCATTCCCACACCGTGCCACGTCCACGTCGGTAGTCCGACGGCGGTACGCCGACATGGCGGCGGAACAGCCGTGCGAAATGGCTGAATGAGGCAAAACCAACCGCACCGGCAACGTGACTGACCGAAGCGTCAGGTTCCAACAACAGTTCCTTCGCACGGGCCAAACGCAGTTCGGTCAGCCGCTCCATCACGGTGCGGCCAGTCGCGGCACGGAACACCCGCGCCAGCTGCGGCTCGGACAGACGCACCACCGCGGCCACCTCGGCGCGCGTCAGGGTGCGATGCAGCTGCGCGCACAGGAAGCGCTCGACGCTGGCCGCGATGTCCTCGTGCCGTGCGCTGTTCATGCCCGAGAGCGTCGACTTCGCAGTACGTTCCGAGTCGGCCGTTCGGCCCGGCGTGGCGGCTCGCAGATGACCGATCAAAAGCCGCAGCAGCAGGGTCGCCTGCAATAGCGGCCCGGCGATGGCGCCGGGCGCGCGCAATTCGGCCACCAGCGCCTGCACATCCGTGCGCAGTTCCGACGGCATGGGTAGCGCGCGCAGGCACAGAGAATCCAAGTTCAACACCGGGCAGGCGAAGATCGCGACCACATACCCGGGTGAACGCGTGCCGCCGTGCAATTGGCGTTCTACGTTTGGCGGGATGATGACGGAATGTTCGGGTGTCAGCGCGAAATCCGCGCCCCCAGCACTGACGGTTAGGCGGCCATGCAGGCAGAAAAACCACTGATGCACCGGGTGCGTGTGCGGCCCGACTTGCCATGCGCGTTCGGCTTCGCGGTAGAACAGCGTCGTGATGCTGATGGGCAGCTCAGGCGACATGGCTCATGCGACGTAGCTCTGAACAAGGACGGACATCAGGACCGGCCAAACCTGCGCCGCAGCAGCCATTCGCTACTCAGCAGCAACGTCGCTATCACCACCGCCGGCCACCCCGCCCATAACCGCCAAGTGCGGGCGCGCGTCACGGGCATGGGTTGTAGCCGCTGCGCCAGTTCGTCCGCAAGCTGATCCAGTTCGCCCAACGCATACGCCTGCCCGTCGCCGGCCTGGGCCAGGCGCGTCAGCTGCGCTGGATCCGCGGCCAGTTCGGCCAGCTCGCTGCCGGTTCGCCCACGCACCACCACGTCGCGAGTTTCGCTGAGCATCTGCAGCTCCGCGTCGCCGCTGGTGCCGCTGCTGGTAACGCTCAGGGTCAACCGCCAACGACCTTCGCCGAGGTTTGCAATGGTCGCTTGCCATAGGTCAGCGCCGGTATTTTTGTCTGATTTTTCCAAGGTTTTTCGGCTGCTGTCGGCGTTAAGCGTCAGCTCGCGTTCAGGACCGGCGGTGTCGCGGTCATCCAACGCGCACAGCGTCAGGCGTGGGTGCGCGCCTGCTATGCGCACGCGCGCGCGCACCTCCAAAAGCTCACCGGGTGAAAGCACCGCGCGTTCAACGGCCAATTGCAGCCGCGCATCGCGACCACGCAGCCGGCTGCCCAATCCATACCGCAGCGCCTGCTGCCAAAACGTCTGCTGCAAACGATCGCCCAAGCCCGCGCGCCAACGCCACGTTTCATCGGTGCCCAACCACAGCACTCGGCCGGCGCCGTGCTCGGACACCACCAACAATGGACTGCGCGCGCGATCATCAGCGCTCAGCAATACCAGCGCCTCCGGCTTCGCCGTCAGTCCCGGCGCGACGCAACTGACCGGTGGCAGCAACGGCCACAGTCGGCGATTGAGCGCCGGATCGTCAAGCAGCGTGGTGATCGGATGGGTGGCGCCGGCGGCAGTCAGCGTGACGCCGACCATGGCTGGTCGCTCTGGCGCCACCGCCGCGCCGCGCACCGGTAACAGCTCGGCCAGTCCGCCCAACCCGTAACGCGCCGGCATTCCGCGTGGGCCGCTGATGACCACCACGCAGCCACCGCGCCGCGCGACGAAGTGTTCACAACGCGTCTGAGCCTCAGCGTCGAGTTCATCCGGAGTCAGATCGCCCAACACCAATAAATCGTAATCATCGAGTTCGGCACCCAGTCCCGCGCCGCCGGTCTGCCCCAACACAAACCGGCTGTCGACGCGGGCGCCACCGGCCCCGGACTGACGCGCGATCACCGTGGCCAAATAACGCGTCTCCCACCGTGGCGTGGCATCAACGATCAGCGCGCGCATCGGTGCCGCGCTGACCACCACCACCGCGTCGGCGTGATTGTTGGCCAAGCTGGCTTCGGGCGTGACCGTCCCGGTGGCAACGTCCGTAGCAGCAAGATCGACCCGGTAGCGATGCAGTCCTGGCGTGCTCGGCGTGTGCTCGAAATGCAAAGCCTGCCAAGCATCGTTGTCGACCAGCGACCGTTGCGCGACGGCTTTGCCATCTGCTGACAGTGTCGCCTGCCAGGTGTGCCCCGGCAGCCCGGTGACGCGCACGCGCGCGTCCAGGCGCAGCGCCTCGCCAAGTTGCGCCTCGGTTGGCGCGTCCAATGCCGCCACCACCGCATCGCACGGCGGCTGCGCATCGCCGATGGCGACCGTTGCCAGCCACGCCCCGCGATGGGCCAGCGCCCGCGCCGCCGGCGCGCCTTTCTTACCGCCGCTTTGACGGCCATCCGACAACACGACTACCGCCGCTAACGGTCGATCGGCCGACCAGTCGCGCGTCGCATAGGTCAAAACCGCAGAGAAATCCGTGCCATCTGTTAAAGGCACCGCGCTGGTCGCGGCCGCGCTTTTCGCTTCGGGCGCGCCGGTTGGCGAACCGTCCACGGCGACCACATCGCGAGCAAAACCGACTGCGGCCACGTCGGCTTGCGGGCTTAGCCGCGTGCTCAGTCGGCGCAGAGCGGCGCTGCTACGCTGCGCGCGCGTCAGCGCCGCGACCTGCGCCACCGCCTGCGCCACTGGCGCGGTTGCGTCGGCTCCGGCCAACAGTGCCGCATCGGCCGCGCTCTGCGCTGCGCTCAGCGCATCCAGCAACGTCGGGGCTTCGGCTAGAGCACTGCGCCAAGCTGCGGCAGCGTCGGCTACCGCAGGTTTAGAGTTTTCAGCGAACCCATGCGCGAGGGTCGTCAGGGTGCGCTCAAGCGCCGTCAACCGCGGGCCCAGATCAGCGGTACCCGCGAGGTCGGGCGTGAGCGCTTCCAATGCCGCGGCCTGAGTCTGGCACCATGCACGCCAGCGCGCCGAAGCGCCGGCACTCACCGCGGCCGAGAGCTGATCGCGCTGGGCCACGATGGTGTCGACCACGCTGCGGGCGCGCCGTGCGGCAGCCGGCCGCGCGTTGGACGGGAATAGGCCTAGGCCCTGCGCCGCATCCAGACGGGCACTGGCGTCAGGACGCAGATCCAGCGCCTGCATCGAGGCCGAGCGGTCTTCAGCCAGCAGCAACCACGGCCGTTCGTACTGCGTGCGCGTCTGCACCAACGCTGGCTGCCATGCCAACAGCAACAGCACCGTCGCCGTCAGCAGGCGCAGTCCGGACAACGTGTGCCGGGTGGTCGTGGTCAGCTGCCGCAGATCACGCCGGTGCAGCCACCACAACGTCAGCGCCATCGTCACCACCAACGGCGGTAGCAGCCACCACGTCAGCGACGTGCTCAGGCTCCAGGTCAAGCTGGCGTGGCCGATCTTTCCGCTGAGCGCATCAAGCACGTGCGGCCTCCGTGGTCGCGGCCAGCTGCTGTGCCCAACGGCGCTCCAGCGTCCACAGCCAGACCGATTCAGCGAAAAACGCCATGATCGCCACCGCCAACAGCGACGGCCACCACGCATAGCCGACATCGGCACCATGCAGCATGTCGGCGACTTGTCCCGGGGTGCTGGCGCGGCGCCAAGCGCAGCCGGCAAATAGCGTCGCCAGATCGCTGTCGGTCCACGGCGTCAGCGCGGTCTCGCGAACGTCCAGGGTGGCCGCGTACCAGGAGCGCCGGTGGTGGTCGTCGACCGCGCTGCCGTTGATCACACAAAAACCGCCCGGCTGCATCAGCGCGCCGCTGAACAGGGCCGGGCGGCCTTCGTACACGCCAGCTTGCAGCGGCAGCACCGTGCCGTCGCCAGACTCGCACCGGACTTCGCCCAGCGCGCTGGGACTACGGTTTTTACCGGCGTCTGTGTTTTGGTCCGGCGCGACGCCACCCAACCACACCAACGGTTCGCCCACGCGCAGATTGCGCGGCGGCAACACCGTCGCGCCCAAATGCGCGACCAGCGCGCGCACCAGCGGCACGAACGCCTCGCGATAGGGCAGATCGTTCCAGGCTCCGGCCAGGTCGCTGGTGAACAACGCCACCCGGCCGCGACCGCGCGCGCGCTCGGCCAACAGGGTGCCGCCGTCATCCAGTCGCAGCACCCGCAGCAACACGTCGTCGTCACTGTCGAGCGCCAGATATCGGCGCACGTCCACGTCGTGCCATGCAGCATTGGCGTCGCCGACGAATGCGGCCAGGGCCGGATGCCCCGGCGTCACTGGCACCGGCCGTAAGGCGCGCGTGGTGGCATCACGCTCGGCATGTTCGGGTGTCGTCTGCAATCGGGCGGGCAGAAACCCATCGCCGCCGCGCCACCAGGCGCGATTGCAGGTCGCCGGATCGCAGTGCGGCCCTAACGCCACCAACACGCCACCGCCGGCGACCACGAAGCGTTCGAGCGCCGTCACCGCCGCCGGTTCCAGAGCCGGCACATCGCCGAGCACTACCGCGCGCACTCCCGCGAGAGCCGCGTCATCCAGCGCCGTGAACGGCAACCGCCGCGGCCGAAAAATGTCGCGCGCATCGCCGCCCGGATCTAACGCGGCGGCCATCAGGCCCAGACTGCCATCAAGGCCACGCGCGCCGTCCACGCCGTCGGACGCTTGCGGACTCACGCCTTCGACCAGCAGTACGGGCAGATCGGTTTCGGCCTGCACCGCCACCGCGCGGCGATCGTCGGCGGGAAAATCGTCGCGTCCGCCGGGCAGCACCGCTTCCAAGAGATAGCTGCCGGATTGCGCAAAAACGTGGGTGAATACCGCGTCCTGCGTCGCGTTCGCGCGCAGTGCGATGGCTTGCTCGGCGACTACCCGGCCATCGATGCGCAGCTGCACGCTGGCCGTTGGGAAGGCGACGCCCGTGGCCGCCAGGGTCACGCGGATCGCGATTGGTGCGCCAACTGCCACCACCGTGCGCGAAAGGCTCAGGGCGTGGATGCTCAGGTTGCGCTGCACCGGCGCGGCCACCGGCGCGAGCACCAATACTTGTGGCCGCGCTGCCGAGCCGGCGGTGGCTTCGGCATGGCTGCTCAGGCGTCGCCGCACGGATTCCCACGCGTGGTCGTTGCTGCCGTGGTTATCGCCGGTCTCAAAACCATCGGCGCGACCGTCGGCGATCAGCACCAGTTCACACTGCGGATTGCGATGCCGCCCGAACTGGTCCAGCCCAGCGCTGACCAGCCGCGGCCAATCGCTGGCTAAAGCGGTCGGGGTCAGGACCTGCACTTGCCGGCGGGCGGCGTCACGGTCCACGAGTGGCTCGGCCACCGGCGCGTCGAGCTGCGACAACGCCAGCACACTGACCTCGTCGCCTGCTTCCAACGTGTTGAGGTAGGCCATTGCCAAGGCCTGTGCGCGCACCAACGCCGGTTCCGTCTGCGGTGCTGCGGTCGAAGCGCTGTCGTCGATCAGCAGCACCGCCGCAGTACGTCCGCGTCGCGCGAGCTGCGTACCCTCGCCGTTCCCGGCCAACTGCACCTGCGGGCCCAACGCCGCCAACGCCAACGCCAATAGGCACAACGTGCGCACCGCCAACAGCACCAGGCGCTCTACGCGCAATCGCACGCGATGGCGTTCGTGGCTTAGACGTAGGTAGCGCATCGCGCCCCATTCCTGTCGGTGATAACGACGTCGATGCGCGAGATGGATCAGCACCGGCACCGCCGCCGCGGCCAACAACCACCACAGGCCCGGCTGCGCAAAGGTGATCATGAAGAATGCGCTGACGTTTCGCTGATCGCCGTTACTGAACTCGTCACCGCCTGCGGCGTGCCCGGAGGTCCCAACAACCGGGCCATGGTCGTGGTCAGATCCGCATCGGTGCGCACCACGTCGAAGCGCACGCCGTGCGCGTGGCACTGCGCGGCCAGTTGCGCCTGATGTTGCTCTAGCGCTCGCAGGTACAGCGGGCGCATGCGGTCGGCGTCCACACGCACGCGTGCGCCGTCTTCCAGGTCGACGAATTCGGTCATGCCCGTGACCGCGGCGAAGGTCGTCTCGGTCGCGGCCAGGATCTGGATCACGCGCACTTCCAGGGTGCGGTGACGAAGCGTCGCCAGGGCCGCACCAAGGACCGCTGGCTCGACGTCGCCGTCGGTGAGGACCACCACCATGCCGCGCCGCGGTAGCCGGCGCGCGAGGGTCGCCAGCGCGCTCGGCAAACCCGTACGTCCGATTGCGGCAGCGCGCGTTAGGCGGTCGAGCACGGTCAGCAACTGCGCGCGCGTGGCCTGTGCCGGTAACAGTTCGCGCACCTCGTCGTCACACAGGGCCAAGCCCACAGCGTCGTTCTGTTGCACCAGCAAAAACGCCAACACCGCGGCGATTTCGCGTGCGCGTTGCAGCTTGGTAATGCCGTGCGCGCCAGCATCGCCGAACGCCATCGAGCCGCTGACGTCGACTACCACGGTTGCGCGCAGCCGCGTTTCTTCCTCGTCCAAACGCAACACGAAGCGATCCGAACGTGCATACACCAGCCAATCCAGGCGGCGCAGATCATCGCCGGGCTGGTACGGCCGATGTCCGGCGAATTCCACCGCTAGGCCGCGCCGCACCGAACGGTGCTGCCCGGCGAGCAAGCTTTCGATCGCTTGGCGCGCATGGATCGACAGATGCCCCAGGTGTTCGAGCAC
>JBBROQ010000040.1:0-18344 GCA_038229115.1 Planctomycetota bacterium
AATCGCACGGATGTCGTCCACCGTTGCGCGTGATTGTTGAAGAGAGGCCATAAGGCCCCCAAAAAAAATGGGCCGTTGGCGTCAAGTGTTATTTATCAGCAGGAAATCGCTACTTTTGGCTAAAGGAAACGGCGTTGGGCCGCCACCACCGCCGCCGCCGCCGGTACGGTCACTGGCATTACCGCCGCCGCCGCCGCCGGCGACTACCAGTACCTCGACCGTTCCGGCGATGGACGGGGTGAAGGTGCCGTCGCCAGTGAACGTATGATAGGTATAGCCAGCGCTGGTGGTGACCGTGCCACCGGTCGCCGCGAGCAGAGAGCCGCCGTCGAAAAACACCGCATCGACGGCACTAGGCACGGGCGCGCCTGTGGTTCCATTGAAGACGTAGGCCCAATTCGCGGTGGAGGTCCAGTTGCCCGCCGCGGTAGCCCGCCAATAGCGCTGGTTGTTGTCGATCACGGTGAAGGTGGCGCTGGTGCCGGCCGTCAGAGTGTCGCCGCTGGTGCGGGTGGCGGTAACCGAGACGCCGCTCTCTGCATAGTCATAGGTCACGCCGCTGATGGTGACGCTGGTCTGGCCCGCCAGGATGGTGCCGGTGAGCGTACCGCCGAGCACGCCAGTGCCGGTGGCTTTACTGAGGGTCACCGCGGTGTTGGCGACCACGGCGGCGGCGACGCTTGACCCATCCTGGGCCTGGACCACGACGCTGAAGGCGACGCCCACCGTCGGCGAGCTGCCGCCATTGATGGTGGTGACCGCCAGCTTGGTCGGGCTCGGCGGAAACCACAGGGTATTATTGCCGCTATTGGTCGATGTCGTCGGAGCGATGACCGGCGAAGCGGTGTTGATGCTGTCCTTCACGTCGACAAAGCTGCACGTGCGCGTGCCGTTGGGCGTGATCGACCAGGTGCTGGGGGTGGACGTCGAACGCAGGCTCAGCCGCTGCCCGCTGGCGCCGGTCAGGGTCAGCGTGCCGCTGACCGTCTGCGTCGTGCAAGCCGTGAAATTCAGCGTCCGCGCCGTGCTACACGTCGCGGTCAGATTATTGAAGGTCGTCGTGCCGCTGATGACCTGCGTCGAGGCGCCGGCGCCATTCAGCGTCACCGTCGCGCTGCCATGGGTGAACGTGCCGCTGTTGGCCCAATTCCCGGCCACGCTGAGGTTCCGGCCGCCGGTCGCCAACGTGGTGCTGGCGTTGATGGTCAGGTTGCCCGCCACCGACACGGCATTGGTCGCCAGGGTGGTGGTGCCGCCGCTGATGGTCAGGGTCGGGATCGTGCCCGACGCCGGCGGCGTCAACGTGCCGGTGGCGCTGAGCGTCAGGCCGCCGGTCGTGCCGGTGAAGCTGCCGCCGCTGCGCAGGTCGGCGCTGCCGGCGACCGTCAGCGTGTTGGTGCCCAGGGCCATGGTACCGATGTAGCCGCTGGCCATGGTCACTGACGCGGCGGTGGCGGCGACGTCGACCGTCACGCCGCCCAGGCCGTTGGCATTGAAGTACACGTTGTCAATAACTGTCGGCACCGTTGCGCCGCCGGCCCCACCCGAGTTCGCTGACCAGTTGCGCGTATCGCTCCAGGCCAAGGCCGAGCCGCTGAAGTAGGCGCCTTGGTTGTATTCCAGAGCTTGGCGATTCGCCGTGCTCAGTGCACTGGGCCAGAGGGTGATCTCGCTGATGGTGCCGATGAAGAGAAAGATGCCGTTGTCGGCGCCGATGTAGCAGGCTCCCGTGTTTGCGAAATTCCCCGTCGCGGCGGTCCCCTTGCTCACGCCGTCAACGAATAATTCCTGGTTGACTCCGGGGTTCTGCACGTGGGTGACCACCAGCGGGCTCGTCCAGGTGACTCCCGAATGGATGTCGATTGAACCGCTGACGGAGCTTAAGGCGGTAAATCCCCCACCCGGAAGGTTGGTATAGAGGCCCCACCAGGTCGAACCGTTCGCCGCAGAGACCACGGTGCCCCAGTCCGTCATGGTGTTCACCGCCTGGGCGACCGCGTTTTCGCTGCCGCCGGTCGTATTGTTGAAAAGCGCTGGAAATGAAGGCGCGACCAGGGTGGCGGCGCCGTTGAAGGACACCGTTGGTCGCCCGTTCATGCTCAGCACCGTCCCCGAGGCCACGATCACGGGCTGCGCCCCCGCCGTCGCCTGGGTGGCGTTCTGGCCGTTCCCGCTCTGATCATACCAGGTCTTCACATAGCCACTGCCGCTGCCAACGAAGCTGGTCAGGGCCGTCACGTCGAGATCCCCGGTTGCGGTGAAACCAATGCCCTGTTCCGTGTTGTCCGATGAGCGCCGCACGAGGATCGCCGATCCGGCATAGGCGGCCCGCATCTTGCGGAGGCCGAAGAGCGCGGACGGAGAAATGCCGACGCCACCGGCCAGTGGACTACCTCCAACCCAGTAGCGACTGCTCGAGGAGCCCACAACCGCAGTGAGACTAGTCGCCAGGCGGATTTCGTCGAAGTAGTTTGCACCGCCAAAGGGCGCCCAGACCAGGGCCAGTTTGCTGCAGGTGAAGGACTGGCCGGCGATCGTCGCGTTCGCCGACCCAGTGCTGGGCTCGGTGGCCAAGCTCGGATCCACCCACAGGTAGACCGTGTTGGTTCCGGCGGTGAAATCTATGCGCAGCACGTATAACCGGTCGCTGCTGGGGTCGGCTGTGCCGGCCTGCACGGCGTTGCCCCCGTTGACCAGCAACTGAATCCGGTTGCCGAAATTGTCATAATTTCGCACCTGCACGACCGTGGTGCCGCCACTGTTGAGGAGGTTGAAGGAATCCGGGGAGCCTCCGTTGTTGCCGAAATTGGCCAGGAACGAGACCCACAGGGTTTGCGTCGAACCGCCATAGGTTGACGGAAGGTTGCGAGTACCGGTGTGCGCCGGGTCGGAACCGCCGTACCAGGCCGCCTTGATGCCGGTGGTCGGCAGCCCCGACCACGTCATGCCCGGACTTGTCGCGATGACGCGGGTGGCGTTGAACTGCGAAGGTGCCGACAACGCCCACGCTCCGCCCCAGCCGGTGCCGCCGTTGATCCCGTTGATGGTGTTCCCCGCAGCGTAGTCGTTGCTGGAGAATGGTTCGTAGGCGATCGGGCTGATCACCACCTCATCGGCGCCCATGTCCCAGGTGCCGCTGCGGGTCTGGCCCTCGAAATCGGTGGTGAAGCTCACCGAGAGGTCGGTGCCCGCATTGATCGCATCTGCACCGGCCTTGAGGTGCAGGTTCTCGCTGCCGCCGGTCAGGGAGACGTACTGGTTGGCGGCGGTCTTGTTGGTCAGGGCACTGGTGCCCGGGGCGCTGGCGTCGCTGGACAGGTTGTTCATGCAACTGCTTTGGCCGACGATGCTGAAGCGGGTCCCGGTGCCCGTCACCATGCAGTTCTGGACGGTGGAGGTCAGATTCAGGTCCCTGGTCGCGATCCCGGTGCCGGTGACGTGGACGGTGCAGTTCTGGATGGTGATCGTGCTGGAGTTGCTGCAGCTGCCGACGCTGATGCCCCAGCCGCTCAGGTCGTAGATCAGGCAGTTGCGGATGGTCACGGTGCCGGCGTTCAGGCTGCCGATGACGATGGCGTTGCCGTTGGTTTCGCTGTTACCCTCGGTGGGGTTGACAGTTGATTTGTGCAGCATGAGGTTCTGCAGCACGACCCCGGTGTAGCCGATCACCAGCACCCCATTCCCGAGGTTGGCGGTCGTTCCCACGCGCCAGTTGGTCAGTGCCAACCACTCCACCACGGCATAGTTGGCCTGGACGTTGACCAGGTTGATGTTGGTGTTGTTGGCGTCGATACGCGCCCCGGTGCCCGCCGTGCCGGTATGCCGCGCCACCGTCGCCACCGTCAGTTTCGGATAGCGGGTGGCATCAGTGGTCCAGCCGCTGATCGTCACACCGGCGGTGAAGACGCCGTCGTTGTAGCAGACGCCCACCTTCACCTTGTCGGCCGTAACTAGGTTTCCCGTCTCGCCGGTATTCCAGGCGGCCAGAGTGTTGTAGACACGCGTGAAGGTCCAACTGGCGCCGCTGTAGGTCGCGCTGGCGTTGGACTGCAGCGTCACCTGGATCGCCGAATCCCGCGACAGCACGTAATAGACCACCGCATTGATGGTCAGCTTGTCGCCCTGCCCCACCGTGGTCGGCAGCGTCGAGCCGCTGAAGGTCACCACCGCCGAGCCGTTCGTGGCGGTAATGGTGCCGGTGCTGTAGAGCGTCGCGGCGTTGGTACCGATCGAACGGTATTCGGTGGTCGCCGCCCACGCCGATCCGATCACCGTCAGCAGCAGGAAGACCGCTAAAACCGGCGCAGAAAACCGCGCTTCGCCATGCTGACGGCCCAGCCCAAGCAGCGACAACAGTCCCCCTCCCAGACCCAGCAGGACCGCGCGCGAGCGTTCAGGAAAATAGGGGAAACCGTGCGTGGGCATGGACCTACAATGCGAGTCTACCCCGGTTGTGCGGACTTCGCCCGCACCTGTTCGCAGGTTCGGCCAGATCCCGTTCAGCACGCCGAAGAAGCGGGCGCCAACGCATGGCTGCCCGGACCTGAACGCAGAAGAATGCCCCACCAGTAATACCTCTTGTCGCCAGGAAAAATCCCACGCAGTTGGCGCCCGCGCGCGGCTCGTGCAGGCAAGGTTTGCTGATGTCCGCGGACCGGTTCCAGTGCATGCTGCAACGCTCATCACACCGCCTGGGTCTACCGGCCTGGGCCTTCGTATTGGATCTGTCCCACATGTCCTCAACCACCGCCCAAGAGCCCGCGTCTGCGCTGCCCGTCACTGACCTGCTGCCTGCGGGGTTGCTGCCTGCGGGCCTGCCGCCGACGAGCGCGCTGCCTTCGGGCCAGAAACCGTGGGAGTGCTCGTGGTTGGCGTGCGCGCCGGGTGAATGGCCGACCTTGATGTGGGTCGCCTTGCTGCACGTCAGCGCAGTGATCGGCGTGTTCTTCATCGGTCTGCCGACGTGGCCGATCGTGGCGGTGGCGGTAGCGCTGATCTTCCTGGGCGGACTCGGCACCACCGTCGCCTATCACCGCGCGCTCACCCATCGCGGGGTGAAGTTGAACCCGGTGGTAGAGCAGATCCTGATCGGCTTCGCAGTCCTGAATGGTTCTGGCCGACCACGTAATTGGGTCGCGATGCACCGCCTGCATCACGCCACCAGCGACGGCCCAGACGACATTTCCTCGCCACATCACGGCGGGTTCTGGTGGGCGCACCTGCGCTGGCTGTGGCAGGCCGAGACCAGCCGCGGCGAACGCTTCGCGCCGGATCTGGACGGGTTCCGTTACCGCTTTTGGGATTATGTGTTGGTGCCGATGTTGGCGCTGTCGTTCTTCGGCGGCCTGTTGTGGCCGTCCGCCGACCATGAAGTGGTACTGGCGGCGTGGCTGTGGTTGGGGCCGTTGCGCCTGCTGTGGGCGCTGCACGCGCAGTGCACCGTGAACAGCATTTGCCACCTGGGGACCATGTCCTCCGAAGGCGGTTCCAGCCGC
Source organism: Planctomycetota bacterium (assembly GCA_038229115.1). Lineage (GTDB taxonomy): Bacteria > Planctomycetota > UBA11346 > UBA11346 > UBA11346 > JBBROQ01. The sequence goes on from JBBROQ010000040.1 coordinate 5,496, forward strand.
AATTGGTACTGGCTGGCGTTGGTCCACATGGGCCAGGGCGAGAACTGGCATGCGAACCATCATCGGCAGCAGGTCGACCCGCGTTTAGGCTACGGCGCACAAATCGATTTCGGCTGGATGGTCATCACCGGACTGCGTTGGTGCGGTCTGGCCGAGCGGGTGCGCGACCCACGTCATCGCCGCAGTGCGCCGGCGTCGACCCTGGCTGACGCGGCTTAAGCTTTTTCGTTCGGCCGTTGCTGCTGGCGCAACCGCGCTGCCAAGCCCGACCACCGCCGCGTTGGCCGCGCCACCGCAGTTCGCCAGACCGACTCGGTAGCGGCCACGCGCAAGTCGGTCCGCGCGCGGGTCAGCCCGGTGTACAGCAGTTCACGCGTCAGCAGCGGCGCGTCGGCATCCGGCAGCACCAACGCCACCGCGGTGAATTCGCTGCCCTGCGATTTGTGCACCGTCATCGCCCACGCCGGTTCGTGCGGCGGCAGCCGCGCCGGCGCGAGTGCGCGCGCGCCGCCCGCGCCGTCATCGAACCACGCCCGCAACGCGCCGGCAGCGTCTGGAGAAGAATCGCGCAGCAGCACGCCCACCTCGCCGTTGCTCAGGCCCACCTGCGGATCGTTGGCGGTGATCAGCACCGGCACGCCCGGCCCGTTCGGATCCAGACGCAGGGTTTGCGCGATGGCGCGATTGAGCCCGCTGACCCCGCGCGGTCCGTCGCGCACCGCGGTCAGCACTCGTGCCTGCGCCAGCAACGCTAAGGCCGCACGTGGCTCGGTGGTTTCTGCGAGCGCGCGAAACGTGGGTAAAACCAAGGCCAAAGCGTGTTCGAGCGAACCACCGTCCGCGCCCAGTTCCTGCCACGCACGTGCACCGTCGCCATCACGCACCGCCGTGGCGACCCGGCCAATGCGCGACGCGGCGCTGAAACGATGGCTGCGCGTCAGGCGCACCACGGCGCTGGGCAGTCCCGCGACGATCTCGGCCAGCACGCCGCCGCTGGCGACGCTGGCCAACTGATCGCTGTCGCCCAACACGATCAGCCGCGCAGCGGTCGGCAGCGCGGCGACCGTCGCGTCGAACAACAACAGGTCGACCATGCTGGCTTCGTCGACGACCAGCACGTCGACATCCAACGGCCGCTGTGCGTCGTGGCGCAAGGTCGCGGTGGACGGATTCCAACCCAGCAACCGATGCAGCGTCGAGGCGCCTGACGCCGCGGCTTTTAACTTCGCGCGCACCTCAGCTGGCAACGTGTCGCCCAACTGCTCGACCTGCGCCAGTACGCTTTCGCGCAGCCGCGCCGCGGCCTTGCCGGTCGGCGCGGCAAGATGCACCACCGCCTGCGGATCGCGCATCAGCAGCAGCGCCAACAAGCGCGTCACCGTGGTAGTTTTGCCGGTGCCCGGCCCGCCGACGATCGCGGTGCAGCGGTGCGCTAAACCATGCGCCGCAGCCTGCGCCTGAGCGTCTTTTTGTCCGTCTGCTTGCGCATCCGGGGGCTCCGAAAACAGCGACGGAAAGAGCTCGTTCGCGCGGCCGGCAGCATCGTCCAGAAACGCCGCGCGCGCGCGCAGAGCCATGGCCAAACGGCGTTAAGCGGCGGCGTGGCGATAGAACGCGAGGTGCTCAGCGTTGATGACGAGCGGCGTCGGCCGAACGCCGTCGTCGACCGCTGCGCACGCGCGCAGCTCTGCGATGATCGCCGCCGGTAATTCGCTCAGCGGCAAACAGGTGTGGCCGTCGGCCAACGCCGCTTCCAACAACGGCACCGCGGCGCGTAACGCCGCGGCCTGCGCCGGATGCCGCGCCGCCAACCACGCTGCGATGGCGCTCATGCGTCGATCTCCATGCGCACCGGTTCGAGCAGATTTTCTAGACTGTTGATGAGCGCCTGCGGCACGCGCTCGGCGAACCAGCCGTGCTCGGCGCTGCCGTCGATGCCGCGTAAAAATCCATACCACAACCCGCCGACGTGGCGGTCATACGCGTAGTCGCGCAACCGCGTGCGCAGGAAGCGGTGCAGCGCCAACGCGTATAGCGCCGCCTGCAGCAAATACTGTCCGCCGACCATCGCCGCGGTCAGACTCGCGCGATCGTACGCCGCCGGTGTCGCGCCCAGAAAATTCGATTTCCAATCAAGCAGATGCCAGCGGCCGTCGTGTTCGACCATCAGATCGACCACGCCGGTCAGAAAGCCGCGCACGCTGCCAAGCGGCAACGTTGCAAGCGCCGGCGCCGCCAACGCCCACCCGCCGCCGGCCGCAGCGAACGCCTGTGCCAACGCTGCCGGCGTCAGTCGCGCGAGCGGCAGCGTGAAGGTCCATTCGCTTAATCGCCGCGTGCGCTCGGTGTCTGCCAATGCGAAGCCGCCATGCGGCCCCGGCAGCGACGTGCGCGCGATCACGCGCAGCGCGTCGGCCACCGTCGCGGCCGGATCGCTCAGCCCGCGATGCCGCGCAGCGTCAGCGAAACCATGCACCGCCAGAATCGACGTGATCGCGTCCGGCGCTAAACACTCGGAATAATCCGTCTGTTCCAACACCGCGTGCAACGCGATGCCGGCGTCTGCGCCGCGCGCGAACGCCGCCATGCCGACCAGGGCGGCGACCGGCGCACTCGGCATCGCGGGCGCAACGGTCACGTCTTCGGCTTCGTTGTGGTCGGACGCCGACGCGATCACCGCGCGCCGCGCGCGCGTCAGGCTGGTGTAGCTGGCGATGCTCCACGGCGTCAACGCGAGGACGCGATCCGGCCACACGCGCGCGGTGAACTCGGCCGGCGTTTCGCTTTAGGGCCGCGTGTCCAACGCCGGCGCGTCAGCATCCGGCGGCACCTGCGCCATCACCGTCGGCTGCGCACGGACCAACGCGCGCACGCCGGCCAATGGATCGTTTTCGTCCGCGGCCAACCGCACCCGCGTTTCCGCCCAGCGCTCAGCCGCATCGCGTTCGTCATCCGCGTGTTCGTCCGCCAACGTGTGCAGCAGATACCCGAGTGCCGAGGTGCGAGCCGCGCTGCCGGTGCCGGACGTGCCTTTGCGACACAGGTCGCCCCACACCACGAACAGCCGCGACCGCGCGCGCGTCACCGCGACGTACAGCAGGCGCAGGTCTTCGGCCAAGCGCTCGGCGTCGGCCTGCGCCAGTCGTAGATCGCGCGCCGGGCTGTCCTGGCCCAGGTCCAACACCACGCCCTCATCCACCGCGGCCAGGAATTCAGTCCGGCCCTGTTCCGGCCGTTCGGCCCACAAATACGGGCAAAAAACCACGTCGTACTCCAGGCCCTTGGCTTTGTGCACGGTCACGATCGCGACCGCGGCCGCGTCAGTTTCCAAGCGCAGGTCGCGTTCGGCGCGCTCGGTATCGTCGTGGTCAGGCACCAGTCGCCGCACCAACGCCAGCGGCGGCAGATGTTCGTCCAGCGCCAAGCGGTGCAGCCAGTCACCTAAATGCCGCAAATCGGTGAGCGTGCGTTCGGCGCCCGGCCGCGTCGCCAACGTCGCCAGCGGAGACGCACGCCCGGGCCACCACGTCGCGTTCAGAATGCCATCCAACGCCGCGACGATGCCGTGGCTTTGCCAACGCCACGCCGCCTCGGCGCAGCGTTCCAACACCGCCTGCCAGCGCGTTTCGTCACGGTCGAGCGCCAGCAGATCTGCCGCGGTGCCGCCGATCAGTACGGTCGCGAGCGCCGCGCGCACCACCTCGGCGCGGCGCGGCGACAGCACCGCGTGCAGGATCAGCGCCACGTCGTGTGCGGTGTCGGTGTCCAACACATCGCCGCCGCCGGCGACCACGGCGGGAATGCCCAACGTGCGCAGATGCGCGCCCAGACTGATGGCCTGCTCGTTGGTGCGCACCAGCACCGCGCACGCGCCCGGCGCAGTGCCCGCCGCGATCAGCCGCGCCAAGCCCGCGCCGACCCACGCGTCGATCGCGCGCTGCGCGTCGGATTTATTGCTCGGTGATTCGACCGGCACCCACCACGTCAACGCAGCCGCGTCGGCGTCCGGCGTGCGTCCGGCGGACTGCATCTGCTGATAGGAAAGCCCCGCATCCAGAAACGGGCGCGCGCCGGAAAACAGCGCATTCACCGCCGCGACCAACGCCGGCGACGAACGAAAATTGGTGCCCAGATGGAACACGCGCCCGCTTGCCGCCGCCAGCGCGCGTGCACTCAGATAGGCGCGCAAATCCGCACCGCGGAAGGCATAGATCGCCTGCTTCGGATCGCCGATCAAAATGAGGCGCTGCGGACTATCGCCGAACAACGTGCGGAAGATGTCCCACTGCGTCGGGTCCGTGTCTTGGAACTCGTCGATGAACGCGACGCGGAGCCGCGCACGCAACGCCGCGATCAGCGCGGGGCCGCGCTCGGCGTCGTGCAACGCCGCGCGTAACCGGCGCAGCAGATCATCGCCGGTTAGCAACGCGCCGACCTGCTTCGCGCGTTCCAACTGCGCATCGACCGCATCCGGCAACGCCGCGCGCCACGCATAGCCAAGCTGCGTCAGCGCCGCGATCACGGCCCCGGCAGCGCGCACGCACGGCAGTTCGATCGCGGCGGCAGCCGTCGCCTTATTCGCCGCACCAACTTTATTCAGCGCCTTGGTCAGCATGGTCGGCGTGATCGCCGACAGCGCCCACTGCGCACTGGCGAGCGCGGTCGCGTCGCGCGCAAATGCGGCCCTCGCGAATGCGTCAAGAGCACTGAACAGCTGCGTACGCTTAGGCTCATGCAGCGGCGTTTTGCTATTCAGTTTCCAGGTCGCGACCACGCGCGCGAACGCCACGCGATCCCACGCCGCGGCAAACGCGCGCTGCGCGTCGATGAACGCCGCTCGCGCCGCATCCAGCGCCGGTGCTGGTTCGATGCGGCAGTGCGGGTGCCGCCGCGCGAGCCGATACAGCTTCACGTCGTCGTCGATCGTCCACGCGTCGCTGACCGCCAGCGCCGCCAGCAACGCGTCCGGGTACACCTGCGCGCGCCACACGTCCGCGACTGCGGCAGCGATCAGCGGCTGGTCCAACAACAGCAACTCGGTGGCGAACGGCATGCCGCTTTCGAATGCAGCCTGATCCAAAACGCGTTTGCAGAAGCTGTGGATGGTGCCGACGGCCAAGCGGTCGAGGTCGATCAGCAACAGACGCAGACGTCGGCGCAGTGACTCGTCATCGGCGCCATTTGCGCGCGCACGCTCAATCAACAGCGGTGCTGCGCCATCGGCGTCGTCATGGTCGAGTGCGTGCAAACATGCCGAAAAAACCGCACGAATACGCGCCGCCAACTCGGCCGCCGCGGCATTGGTGAAGGTCACCACCAACGCCTGGTCCAGCGTCAGGTCAGGTTCATCCAACAACAACCGCGCGACCAGATGTGCGATGGTGAAAGTCTTGCCGGTGCCGGCGCTGGCCTCGATTAAGGTCAGACCCACATCCACTGGCGAAGTGGCGATGGCGAAGACCTCGCTCATGCGTCGGCCCCGGTGCTCGCGCACAACAGATACGGACCGAACACATCCTCGGCCCAGGTCAGGAAGGCTTCGCGCTGCTCCTCAAGCGGCTCGACCCCGCGCCAAACCTGCGCCACCGCCGCATCGGTTTCATCTTCGGCCCACGCGTTGATCAATGCCCGCTGCGCGAACAGCGCGTCAGGATCAGGCCATTTTTCCAGCAGTTTCGCCGCGGCCAAACTGGTCGCCGGAAAAAACGGCAGCGGCCGTTGGCGTCCGACACGAAAGCCGCGCACCAACACATCGAGCGACGCCAACGCCTGATCCATCGGCAACGGCGACAGCGTCAACGTCTCATCGAGCATCACCAACCGCGTCGCCCCGGCGTCACTGCTGGCCTGACGCAGCAGATGCACGATCCACGCGCGCAGCTGGTCTTTCGGTTTCACGTTCGCCACTCGCCACACGTTCGGCAGACCGGCGGGCAGCAGGCCCGTTACCCGCCATTTCGCGGTCGTTACGTCCAGCCGCTGCGCCGGACGCGAGACGTCGCCCAACTGCTGCGCGAGGCCGTCGAGCATGTGTTCCAGTTGCACCCGGCCAGCGCGCCCAAGTTCGCCCAACGGCAAACGGCCATCAGCAACCGCACGGTCCAATACGCTGCGCGTTGCGTGCTCGGCCAACCGTTCAGACAGGGCCTCGCCGCCGAGAATCGTGCGGCTGAGCGCATCGACCGCGAACGGCTCGCTGTCGTCGTCACCCTCATCGCCGCCTTCCGCGCGATGCGGCGTGAAGCCCAACGCCTGCCGGCACCACGCCGCGGCCGGGTTGCTCCAGAAGCGCAGCAGATCATCCAACGCGATGACGTCGGTCGCGACATCCGTCATCACCGCGTCAGCGTCGGCGAAGGCCGGAACAGCGATCGTCGCGCTGCGGCTGAGCGCATTGGCGAGTTGCGCGTGACTGCGCTCGAACGTGAACAGCTCTGATTTCTCAGCGAAATATTCCGGCGAGAACGGTTGCAGCGGATGCTCGACCACGACCCGTGTCCTCGCATCAGCACCAGCCATGCGCGTCACCGTGTCCAGCAGTTCGGCCACGCACACCGACGGCGGGCGCTCTTTGTTACTGCGGCCGTCGCGCCCGACGTAGGTGACGATGAAGCGCTCGCGGGCGCTCAGTAACGCTTCCAAAAATAACTGCCGATCGTCCTCGCGCGGCGCGCGATCGCCGGGACGCGGATCAGCAGCCAGCAGATCGAACGCCACCGGCCGCGGTCGACGTGGGAAGCCGGTGTCGTCCATGCCCAGCACGATCACCACGGTCGCGGGAATGGTGCGCAGTGGTTTCAGCCCGCACACCGTGATCGCGCCGGTGACGAAGTCGTTGGCACGTTGATCGTCTTCTAACGCCGTCGCTAGATGCTCGCGGATTACCACCGCCGGCAGCAGGCCGGGATCGCCAGCAAGCTCCGGCAACCGCGCCAGCTCGGCCAATGCCACGCGCACGGCGGTTGCCGAAACGGCGGGTAAATCAGTTGAGAAATCGCGCTCGTCGGCTGAGGGCAACAGCAACGCGTCGAGCGCATGGGACAACTCGCGGCTCCAGGCCGTGACCGACTGCGGCGTTGCCGCACGGTGCAGGAACGTCAGCAGCCGATCCAACCACACCGCTACGCGCGTCAGTAAATCGTCGTCCTCGGCCAGCGCCGCCGCGACCGGAAACAGCGCGGCAGCAGCCTGCACGGCAGAGCCATCGTCCACCGCCGTCGCCACCGGCCCGGTGCACGCGCCCATCAGCAACCGATCCAGGCCGGTGCGCCAGGTGCCGACCGCCAGCGTCGCGCCCGCATCATCGACGTGGATCTGCGCCGCGCGCGCTGCGGCGTCGAGTCCCCAGCGCACGCCGGCGCGCTCGCTCCATGCGACGATGCGTTCGGCGTCCACGTCGGTCAGGCGCAACGCCGCGCGCACCGCGGGTAGGTCGATGAACGCCAGCATCGCCGAGCGCTCGGCGCGACCGCCGGCAAGGTCCAACAGCGCCAACAGCGCGACCGCTAACGGTTCCTCTGCGCTCGCGGCGCGATCGGCCACGCGGTACGGCAGCCGCGTTCCATCCGGCAGCGCCGCGCCGAACACTGCGTCGATAAACGGCGCATACCGCGGCACGTCCGGCACCAACACGATCACCTCGGCCGGCGTCAGATCAGGCAGATCGGCGAAGGCGGCCAGGATCTGCGCGCGTGCAACTTCGACCTCGCGCCGTTCGCCGTGGCAGACGTGGATGCTGAGCGAGTGATCGTCGGCCGCATCTTCAGCGAGCGTGTTTTCAACGGTGGAAACCGTCGTTTCCGCGATGTCGGCCTGAATTCGATGCAAAAGCGAATTGCGCGCCGGCACCAACACCGGCAACGCATCGTTCCAGGCATTCGCGATCTCCGGCCGCTCGGCCAACGCCCGCAACCAGTCGCGCCCCTGCCGCGCCAGCGACGCCAACAACGGATGGCCGTCGTCATCGTCCTGCGTTTGGCCGCTTCGCAGCGCTTCCCGCGGACTGCGCACGTCCAGCCATTCGGGCCCGGCCGGCGACACCAACCACAACGTCACCGGCACATGCCGGCCCAGGTCGATGAACAGATCGACAAACACCGGCGGCAAACTGCCGAGGCCGAACACATGCAGACGCGGCGGCAAACGCACGCGCTCAATCCCACCCAGCCGCCCCTGTAAACGAGCGCGCACCTGATCGAGCCGCCGCGCCAAATGCGCGTCCGGACAATCGGCCACCAACCGCCGCCACAGTTCCGCCTGCCACGCTTCGTGTGGATGCGCGATTACTGATGCGCCGCGTTCCCACGCCGCCAACCACGCGCCGCGGTACAGTTGATAGCTGTCGAACACATCGGCGATGCGCGCGCACACCTGCCAACGTTTGCGCGCGTCGCCGTCATCCAGGTACTGCCGCAACGCGGCAAAACGTGCGTCGGTGAGCAGCTTTCGATCCAACAGCGCCGATACACGCCACTGAAGAAGATCGCGACGGAAACGGTCTTCGGCCGCCGATGGCGTCACGCCCACGGCGTCGCTAAGCGTGCGCACGAAGCCGGCCGGAAACGGCAAGTCGAGCGACGCGGCGGCACCCAACTTGCGCGCCAACTCCAACGTCAGCCAGCGCGCCAAACCCGGCGACTGCACCACGATGGTTTCGCGTGCCCACGGCGGCAGCGGGTCGTTAGCCAACGCGCGTGCCAAGGCATGCGACAGCACCGCGAGGTGATTGGCGACCATCACCGTGAGGCCGTTGGCGGACGCGAGCGCAGGCATGGCAGCGAGCATGCGCCGGGCACATCACGGGTCGAGCGCGCGGAAAAAACCGACGTCTGACAGGCTGAATGCGCGTATCTTCCCCGTGCCGAACACCGCCACCAAGGATCACCCATGAGCACCGCCCGCGAGTCCCTGCATCACGCCGCCGAAGAATTGCGCAAAGCCGCCGAAGCCAGCGTCGAGCACCTGATCGGATCAGAAACCGGCAACCGTATTCGCAACGCCGCGCGGCATGCTTTGCGTGCCGGCCTGAGCGCGCTGGACGACGCCGATCAGCGCGCGTCTGAGCGTAAGCACGCCGCGCACGGCCACGCTGTGCACAGCGAACACGCGATGCCGCCGGCGCACCAGCCGATGCCCACTCAGCCGCAACCGCCGCACCCCGGCGCCTAAATGCCGCAGCCGCAATTCGCTGCGCGTCCGTCGCTGTTGCGGCGGGCGACGGGTGGCGTCGTGTTGGTGTTGGCGCTGGCCAGCGGTTATGCGCTGGCGTTATTATTGCGCCGGGTTTCGCGCGCCGGCGCACGTCGGTGGCGGCGCGGCGTTGACCGTTGGGGCGCGCGCCGCGTATCCGCATTTGCCCGCCGGCACGGCGGTTTGCAGATCAAGCTCGCGCAATACATCGCGACCCGGCCCGATATTTTTCCGGAGCCGTACACCAACGCCTGCGGGCCGCTGCGCGATCAGGCGCCACCGCGACCGTTCGCGGTGATCCGGCGGGCGCTTGATGCAGCCTATGACGATGGCCGCGGAAACGGCTTCAGTGGATCCGCTGCGCACTTCGCGCGGGTCGAAGAAACCGCGCTCGCCGCCGCCAGCTTCGGCCAAGTGCATCGCGCGTGGTTGAAGTCTGAACACAGCGACCGCGACGGCGACATGGTCGCGGTGAAAATTCAGTACCCCGGCCTGGGCGCGAGCGTGGCGGTCGACCTCGCCTTGGTGCGCCTGGCGCTGTGGCTGATGACGCCGCTGCTGCCCGGCTGGCCGCTGGCGCAGTTCGCCGATGAACTGACCCGCACCAGTCGCGATGAGCTGGATTATCTACACGAAGCCGCCGCCGCCGATCGTCTTCGAGCGGGCCTGGCACCGTGGAATATCGCGGTGCCGCGGGTGTTTTGGGCGCACACCCGTGCCACCGTCTTAGTGATGGAATTCGCGCACGGCGAAACCCTGGCGCGTACCGATCTGGCCACCATCGACGCGCGCGAACGCGAACGCTTAGCCGGCGCGCTGCTCGATGGTTTCCTGCACATGCTGCTGAACGCCGGATTTTTCCACGCCGATCCGCATGCCGGCAACCTGATCTATGACCGCGCTGCGCAACGGTTGTGGCTGATCGATTTCGGCATGACCGCGGCCGTCGGCGAACGCGAACGCGCGGCCTATCGACGCTTCCTGATCGCACTTCGCCGCGACGACGTCGATGGCTTAGTCGAGGTCCTGATCGACCTCGGGGTGGTGCTGCCTAACGCCGATGTTGAACATCTGCGCGCGTTGGTGCGCCGGCTGTACGACGAGTTCGCCAAAGCCGATCCGCGCAGCCTGCAAGGCTCGTCACGACAGATCGAACTGGCGACGCAGATCGCGGCGTTTTTACACCAACTCGACGGCGTGGTCCTACCCAGCCACACCGTCGCCTTGGGCCGCGCCACCGGCTTGATCGAAGGCGTGTGTTTGAGCCTGGTGCCCGACCGTAGTTTGCTTGAACAAGCCCGCCCGCGCCTGCGCCGGCATGTGTCGTTGATCCGTGAAGCGCAGGAACTCTGGCGCGAACTGCGCACCGCCTTCCGCCGTTTCCGCCGCCTGCCGGACGAACTCGCCGCCGCCGCGCGCGCGCAAAGCGCTCCGCCGTGGGGCGTGTTGATCGCGGCGCTGTTGTTGATCGCCGCGCTGCTGCTGCCGGCCGGGCCGCTGCGCACCATCAGTGCAGTGATCGCCGCCAGCGCAGTGGCGATCGGCCTGCTGCGCCGCTGAAAATGCCCGCATTGGCGCTTTCGCTGTCCGGCGACGCCAACCGCACGCAGCTTGACCGCTGCCCATGAATGCCGATGTTTCGCCCCGCGTTCGCGCCCAGGTCTACGCCATTGGCGTCTTTCTCGGGCTTGGATCGCGACTTTGAAAAGATGCCCGCTTAGCTCAGTTGGCTAGAGCACTACCTTGACATGGTAGGGGTCGGGGGTTCGAGTCCCTCAGCGGGTACCAGCTTAAAAACCACGGTGAAAGCCGTGGTTTTCGTGTTTTAATGCGCGACTTTGCTATGTCGGCAATGACGCGCGCTGTGGTCGGCTCAGATCCGTGCCGTAGTTGGTTTGGAGACTCAGGCGAAACTCAAAACTTCGACCACATTTCAGAACGAACCGTCCGATCGCCATAAATGCTGCTCCGCCGCTGCCCGATTCCGGGCATAAAGATGAATTACGTAGCACCATTTGTGTTGTCCGACTAGCGGGATTGAAATAAAGATGGTCACATTGATTGCTCGGACCACCTCGCTCCTCCCGACGCAGCGTGGCTGCGAAATGACGCAATGGATGGTCGAGCGCAGCGAAACCGGAAGCGGCGCGCAGGCTAGGAATTACCACGGCAGAGCACTGCAGCCTTACCCCGCGCAAATAACAATCATTGTAGAACACAATGCAGGTCAGCATGGCGGCACGAGCACGTAGGGCGAGGATTGACGAGGGCAGCATTAATTCGCAGGCAAACGCAATTTGCGCATGTCCTTTAATCCCTTTCCTTTATTCTATTTATTCCTTTATTCCCGCGTTCTTTATTCTCGCGGCTATAAGCCCCAGTTGTCAGAATCGGGTCGGCATCAGAGCCACTCACATCAAGGCATCCTACCTAAACGCCGCTAACTACTGAAGGAACGTTCCATTAAGCGATGCCTATGCAAATTCCCTCAGCATTGGTTTTTCGGTTACATATTCGCCTGAGATTCTTCATGGTCCTGACATTGGCCAGTCAACTTCCTGCGGTAGAATTCGTTTCTGAAACGGCTAAATCAGCAGATGCCTTGTGCGAATCCGTAGGCGTGGGCGGTCGCTTCGATTGGTATTTTGGTAATGACACATGGAACAGCGGTGCCATCGCAGCGATCAAAAATATGGGCGTCCGCTATATTCGCGTTGGGGCATTGGGCGAGGGCGTAGGGAATAGCGATTACTGGGGCTACATAAACCGCATTCATATTGAGACCGGCGTGCGTTGCGTGGCCAACGCGTGGTGGAGTAGCGAAAGCGATTTACGTGCGGCGGTAACGGCACTCAAACCTGCGGGCATCTATGCGTTGGAAGGAGTCAACGAAGCGTTCGACAACACCGGCGGACCCGGCGGCTATGCTAATGCCCTGGCACTGCAAAAAGTGCTGTGGTCGATCGGCCAGGATAATGGGTTGGATGTCTATTCATGGACCTTGGGTGGACCGGCGTCGGGACATCTCGACATGCCGAATTCCGAGAACTGGTGCTCTCACGGCAATATCCATCCCTACCATTGGTACGGCAATCCCGACGAGACGTACTTGTCGCAGCGCGGAAGCGCCTCGCTCTGGCAGGGCTTTGACGGACGCGACGGACATGCCGGCGGAACGGTGCCGGGCTTCATTGGCTGCATCCGAGCGCAGGAAGTTCCTAACAAGCCGTTGGTGGCCACCGAAATCGGTTGGAGTAGCGGCAATAATGCGGTGGGCGATGTCAGTGTCCCTGCATCGGCCAAGCAGCGTTATTACCCGCGCGCCATGCTGGAATGCCTGAATGCCGGACTGGAGCGGACCTTCCTTTTTTGCCTGATCGAAGAACTCGACCGCGACTATGGTCTGGCCTTCGATAATGGCTCGCTCAAGCCTCCTGGGCAGGCGGTGGCCAACCTGTTGTCGCTCACCAAAGACCCCGGTACGGCCTTCACCGCCGGTGCGCTCAGGTATGCCCTTCAGGCATCGGTGTCCGGCAAATGTCGAAATATTTACTGCTATAGTCGCTGCCTTGCCACCCAGGTGGACGCTGGCGAGTATGATTATTTTCGCCGACATTTGGTTAGGTCGCTGCCTATACGCGCCTGTTTCAGGCCGCGTGG
>JBBROQ010000041.1:0-18087 GCA_038229115.1 Planctomycetota bacterium
ATCCGGCGCTGGAAGCGTTCGCATTACAGCCGTGGCGCTTGGGCGCGAACCTGCCGTACGACGTGGCGCTGCCGGCGATTTTGAACGCCGCGGCGTTGCCGTTGCCGCCGGAACGCATCGTGGTGACGGTGCAGTACGAAGCGGCGCAGCGACTGTGCAGTCGGCCGGGCGCGGATGCGTGGGGCGCGTCCGCGGCGGTGCTGCAAGCGGCCGGCACGCCGCGCTTGGTGCGCAAACTTGCGCCGAGCAGTTTTTTTCCCGCGCCGCGGGTCGACAGCGCGGTGCTGAGTTGGACCCCGACACGGGTGTTGCCGCCAGGTTTCGGCGCGTGGTGTCGGGCGGTGTTCGCGTATCGGCGCAAGGTGCTGCCGGGCGCGCTGCGTGATGCGGGATTGCCGCGCGCGCTGGCCGAGGACGCGTGCCGCGCTTGTGGCTTAGAGGCGTCGCGCAGGCTCGAGGCGTTAGACGCGGACGAGCTGCTGGCGCTGCACCGGGTGGTGGTTGAGCTGGGGATTGCGGCTGCGCCAACGGGAGACGACGCGTGATAAACCTACGCTTTTTATCGTTTTTTTTGTGCCTGGCCGTGGTGGCGCCGGAGATGCTGACAGCCGCCGACGATCCGGCGTTGAAGCCAGTGGCGACGGTGAATGGCGAGGCGATCACGTTGCGTCAGGTCGAAGACGCGATGCTGGCCAAAGAAGGCGTCGAGCAGTTGCAGCAGACGATCACGTCGATCATCGAGCAGACCGATTGGACGCGCTTGAAGGATGACGACGTGGTGCTGGCGATTGCTGGGCGCACCATTACCCGCCGTGATGTGGCGTTGGCGCTGCTGCGTGGTGGCGCCGGCAAAGTGCGGCAAGACCTGATCCAGATCACGATCGTGAACCAAGCACTGGCCAAGGCCGGCGTGACCATCGGCCACGACGAGGCCGACGCCGAATATCATCGGATGGAAACGCGCTTCATCGCCGACCTGAAAGCCAAGGGTCAGGATCTGATCGATTTCGCCTCGTATTTGCGCACCACAGAAGGGAAGGAGCCGGACGCCTTTAAGCGTGACCCGGGTTTTTTGATGCTGGCCGGGGTGCATGCATTGGTGATCAAGCGCGCTGCCGATGAGTTCACCGCCGACGATTATCAGCACTGGTTCGATCTGCATCGCACGCAGTACGATCAGCAAGAAGCGCTGCGCCTAGCATCGATCTTTATTCCCTATGTGCCTGAGGCGGCAAAGCGCGATCCGCAGGCGGAAATCAACCGGTTGCTGAGTGTGATGACCGCGCTGCGCGAACGCATCGTCGCGAACGATCCCGGGTTCGCTCAGACCTTCGAAGGTTTCGGTCGCGCGTACGACTCATCGGCCGGCAAGGGTGGTGATTTGGGTTGGGTCAAACGCGACGGCACGCGCGATACGCTTGGTGCGCGTCCGATTCCCTCGGTGGTGATGGCCGAGGCGTGGGCGCAACATGGCCCGTTGCCGGTGCTGATGCGGCCGATCGCGCATGCCACCGGGGTTGAATTGACGCGCGTCGATGCGCGACGTGATTTCCGCGCGGTGACTTTGAATGAGGTCAAGGCGCGAGTGCTCGACGATATGTTGGCCGAGCAGTTGGATGCCCGCACTAAACAGATGATCACTGAGCTGACGGCAATGGCGCTGGTCGACTACAAAAGTTTGCCGGAGGTGATCCGCGCGCGGTCCGGCGGGATGGTGCCGCTGACGGTTGCGCCAACGGTCACGGTAGCGCCGGTGGCTCCACCAGCGCCGGCGAAGCCCTAATCCGCGACGCGCTCACACACCCGCGCACACGCTGCTGGCGGGTCGCCTGCGTAGCTGACTCAACCGGCCTAGGCTGCGCCTCGCGCGGTCCCTTCCCCGTGCCCGAGCACCATGGCCTACGACATGAATCAGCTGCTGGAGATCTGTCTCCAGCAAAACGCTTCCGACATCCACATCACGGTTGGGCGGCCGCCCACTTTTCGCATCAGTGGATCGTGCAAAAGCCTGAAAGCGCCGCCGCTGACCGCCGAAGACACCGGCCAGTTGATGAAGCAAATCACCAGCGAACGCGGTCAGGCCGAAATTGCCGAGCTGGGCTCGACCGACTTTGCCATCGGCTACTTCGACAAGGCACGTTTTCGCGTCAACGTGTTCAAGCAAAAGGGCCGCATGGCGATGGTCCTGCGCCTGATTCCGTCGCGCATCCTGACCTTCGAAGAGATCGGGCTGCCGCCGCACATCAAAGACGTGTGCATGCGGCCGCGCGGTTTGGTGCTGGTCACCGGGCCGACAGGTTCGGGCAAATCGACCACGCTCGCGACCATGATCGACTTCATCAATCAAGAGGAAGAAGGGCACATCATCACCCTGGAAGATCCGATCGAGTTCTTCCACAACCACAAAAAATGCGTGGTTAATCAGCGTGAAATCCACGTCGACTGCCCGAACTTTTTGGAGGGCCTGCGCCGCGCCCTGCGCGAAGACCCAGACGTGATCCTGGTCGGTGAAATGCGTGACCCTGAAACTACCGCTGCGGCCATCACCGCGGCCGAAACCGGACATTTGGTGTTCGGTACGTTGCACACCACCGGCGCCGCGCGCACCGTCGACCGCGTCATCGACCAGTTCCCGGTCAATCAGCAGGAAATGGTGCGGACGCAGTTGGCCGGAAACCTGGTCGCGGTGATCTCCCAAGCGCTGGTGCCAAAGATCGGCGGCAAGGGCCGTGCCGCCGCGTTCGAGATCATGATGATGAACGCGGCGGTCTCGAACCTGATTCGCGAGAACAAAAGCTTCCGCATCGACTCGACCATTCAGACCAGCGCCAACCAGGGCATGATCCTGCTCGACGATTGGCTCTACAAACTGTACGCGACCGGGCAGATCGATTTCGATAACATGATGGGCTACTGCAAGGATCAGAACTACCTGCAAAGAAAAGTGCAGGAAGCCGGCCTTTCTCCAGGAGCGCCGGGGGCGCCAGGGGCACCTGGCGCTGGTGCCGCGAAATAACCGCGCTCGGCATCGACCGGTAACGGCGGCGTGTGTGGTGGATGCACCCCACGCCGACCATTTCCAGCTCAACTTCGGCGGCCCGCGCCGGTAAGTTCACCCAGCGCTCCCGCACTTTTCTGTCACTCTCGTTTCCGGCACCCTCGTTTCCGGCACGGCTTCCTTTCCCGCTCGCTCCCTCTTTCTCCCCGCACGCGGCTTCACCCCATGTTCAAATCCGGCGGCGTCGATCCTCAGAATCTGCTGCGCCTGCTGTACCAGTGGGAAGAAGTTGAGCAGGCCACCGCGCAGGTGATCTACCGCGCGCACAAAAAGGAGGGCAAGGACATCGTCGCTGCCTGCATCGACGGTGGCATTCGTGCTAGCGCGGTGTTAGGGGGCGTGGCGAAACTGTTGGGCATGGAGCAAGTGACGCTGCACGGCAGCGTGCTGCCGGACGCGATCATCAAAAAAGTGCCAGCCAAAGTCGCGCGCGATTATCGCATCATCCCGGTTCATTTGGATGGATTAGCATTGGTGGTGGCGACGAGCGACCCCGACAATTTGGCCGCGCTCGATGATTTAAAATTCATGTTGGGCGTAACCCAAGTGCGTCCGGCCCTGACCACCGACACCGACATTGCCGAAGCGATGGAACAATATTACGGCTCGGCCCTGGCCGAGGAAAAAGCTGCGGAAATGGCCGAGCTGATGGGCACGTTCGGGGCAGAGCAGTTGGACGCCGACAGCGGCAACGGCCAGGGCTTTATCATCGATGAAAAGCAGTTTCAGGGCCTAGAGGGCGCGGATCTGGGCGCGCAGGCAGAAGCAGCGCCGGTGCGCAAGCTGCTCAACCTGATCTTGCTCACTGGCGTGAAGGCGCAGGCCGCCGACATCCACTTCGAACCGTTCGAGTCGCATTTCCGCGTGCGCAACCGCGTCGACGGTGTGCTCTATGAAATGTTGCCAGTACCCAAGGCCCTGGCCGCGGCTCTGGTCGCGCGCATTAAGGTGATGTCGCATTTGGACATCGCTGAACGGCGCATGCCACAGGACGGCAAAATTCCCATTCGCATCGGCGATCGCGAAGTCGACCTGCGCGTCAGTTGTCTGCCGACGATGTTCGGCGAGTCGGTGGTGATCCGCATTCTTGACCGCAAGGTGGTCAACCTCGACATCGAGAAGATCGGTTTTCCAGAAGACCTGCTCGCCCATTTCAAAGACGTCATTCAGCGCCCGAACGGCATCGTGATCGTCACGGGTCCAACCGGTTCCGGCAAAACCACCACGTTGTATTCGGCGCTGTCGGCAGTGAACGACGATTCGGTGAAGATCATCACCACCGAGGATCCGGTCGAATATGAGATCGCGGGATTGATCCAAGTGCCGGTCGACGAGGAATCCGGCCGCACGTTTGCCGCATGTTTGCGCGCGATCCTGCGCCAAGACCCGGACATCGTGCTGGTCGGAGAAGCGCGCGACAAAGAAACCGCACAGATCGCCATTCAGGCCTCGCTCACTGGCCACTTGGTATTCACCACACTGCACACCAACGACGCGCCGACCGCGGTCACGCGATTGATCGACATGGGGGTCGAGCCGTTCCTGTTGGCTGCCACCATCGAGACGATTTTGGCCCAGCGCTTGGTGCGCACCATCTGTGCAAAGTGCAAGTCGCCGTACGAGCCCAACGACGAAGAGCTGATGCAGCTCAACATCCGCCGCGCCGACGTGACCAATCAGCGTTTCTTCTACGGCAAGGGCTGCGACCACTGCAAAGGCACCGGCTACAAGGGCCGCACCGCGCTGTTCGAGATGTTGGACGTCAACGACACCATCCGCGAACTGGTGATCGGCAAAGCCTCATCAACGCAGCTGCGCATTGCCGCGCAGCGTGCCGGCATGCGCACGTTGCGCGACGCCGGGATCCAGAAAGTGTTCGCCGGATTGACCACGATCGAAGAAGTCGTGCGCGAGACGCTGGCTGCCGAAGACTAACCCTGCACTAACGCCCACCGAGGGATCCCATGCCGAATTTTGCCTACAAAGCCCACGACAAGCGCTCCAACAAGGAAGTGTCGGACGTGGTTGAGGCGCCGAACCAGATGGAGGCAATCGCCGCCATCAAGCGCCTCGGCTTTTTGCCGATCGAAGTGCGCGAGGCCAAAGCCCGCGCAGCCGGCGGTGGCACGCTTTCGGGTGGTGCGGGTGCGAAAAAGGGCGGCATCAACCTCGGTTTCCTCGGCGGCGGCGTCAAAGCGAAAGACATCACGCTATTCACGCGCCAGCTATCGACACTGCAGGACGCCGGTCTACCGATCGTGCAGTCACTACAGATCCTCACCGACATGCAGCGCCCCGGCATGTTCAAAAACAGCCTCGGCCGCATCACCGAAGAAGTGCAAAGCGGCACGCAGTTGTCCGAAGCTTTCGCCCGCCATCCGCGGCTGTTTGACAAGCTGTACACCAACATGGTCCGCGCCGGTGAAACCGCCGGTGCGCTGGACGTGATCCTGCGTCGTCTGGCCGAATTCCGCGAAAAAGCCCAGCGACTGAAGAAGAAAGTTATCGGCGCCCTGGTTTATCCGATTGCGGTGCTGACGATCGCCAGCGGCATCCTGATTTTCATCATGGTGTTCATCGTGCCGAAGTTCGAACTGATCTTCCGCGACTTGGGTATCACCCTGCCGGCACTGACCGAATTCCTGATTAGCATCAGCCGCTTCCTCGGCTCGATCTACGGTCTTTTGGGCTTGGTCGGGTTGATCGCCGCCATCATCGGTATCAACTTGTTTCGGGCGACCGAAGTCGGCGGCGCGATCGTTGACCGCGCCTCGCTGCGCGTGCCAGTGCTTGGCGGCGTGATTAAGAAAAGCTCGGTCGCGCGCTTTACCAGAACGCTCGGGACGCTGGTTACATCTGGTGTCGGCTTTCTTGATGCGCTTGACATCACCAAATCCGCGACGCCGAACATCGTCGTGCGCAACGCCATCCAGAGCGTGCGCGATTCGGTCAAAGAAGGCGAGACCATTAACGAACCGCTGCGCCGTTCGGGCGTGTTCGACGACATCGTGGTCAACATGATCAAGGTCGGCGAAGAGACCGGCGAACTCGACAAGATGCTGATCAAGATCGCCGACACCTACGACGAGGAAGTCGACTCCGCGGTCGCCGCGATGATGGCCTTAATGGAACCTCTGCTGATCATTTTCATGGGCCTCGCGGTCGGCTTCATCGTGATCGCGTTGTTCCTGCCGCTGATCAAAATCATAGAGACCATGGGCTCGCAGGCCGAACAGGGCAGCTAAATCAGCGGCGACGGGTACCGGCAGTTGGCCGGCGCTAGGGCGCGCGTACGGTCGCGCCTCGCACCGCACGGAGCCTGCCCATGACCCTGACCCTCGCGCCCACTTCCTTTCGCGGCCGTCGTGCTGGCCCAGTGATCGTAGTCGTGATGGACGGCGTTGGCCTGGGCAGCGCCTATCCGGGTGATGCGGTGGCGATGGCGAAGAAACCAGTGCTCGACGGCTTGATGAGCAGTTGCCCGTGGTTGAAGCTGGCCGCGCATGGCGTCGCGGTCGGAATGCCCAGCGACGCCGACATGGGCAACAGCGAGGTCGGACACAACGCGCTTGGTGCGGGTCGGGTGTTCGATCAGGGCGCGAAACTGGTGCAGGTCGCGATCGATACGGGCACGATGTTCGCCGGTCAGGGTTGGCAGGAAATCATCGCGCATGTACTCGCCCGTAAATCCACGCTGCATTTCCTGGGGCTGCTGAGCGACGGCAATGTGCACAGCCATATCGGCCATCTGAAATCCATGATTGTTGCCGCTAAAACGGCCGGCGTGGCCAAGGTCGCGGTGCATGCGCTGTTGGATGGTCGTGATGTCGGCGAGACCAGCGCACTGGATTATACCGAGCCGTTCGAAGCCTGGCTGACCGGTATCGATCCGCGGTACGGCATCGCCTCGGGCGGCGGCCGCATGCAGATCACCATGGACCGTTACGAAGCCGACTGGTCGATGGTGGATCGTGGCTGGGCGACGCATGTCCGCGCCGAAGGCCCGCGTTATCCGTCGGCCAGCGCTGCGGTGAAAGGTCTGCGCGCGGCCAAACCCGGCGTGATCGACCAGGACCTGCCGGCGTTCGTGATCGAACGGGATGGCCAGCCGTTCGCGCCGATTGTCGATGGTGATGCGGTTATTTTCTTTAATTTCCGCGGCGACCGCTCGGTCGAAATCAGTAAAGCGCTGTTGGGTCTGCCGGTGCCTTTTGAACGGAAAGTGCAGCCGCAGATCGCCTACGCCGGCATGATGACCTACGATGGCGACACCAATTTGCCGCCACGCATTTTGGTAAAGCCACCGCTGATCGATCGCACCATGGGCGAATATTTGGTCGGCAGCGGCGAGCACATTCTGGCCTGTTCGGAAACGCAAAAATACGGTCACGTCACCTATTTCTGGAACGGCAATCGCAGCGGTTATCTGGACGCGTCGCTGGAGCGTTACATCGAAGTGCCCAGCGATCGTGTCAGCTTTGACCAGCGCCCGTGGATGAAGGCGGCCGAGATCACCGACGCCACCATCGCGGCGCTGCGTGAACGGCCGACTGGCTTCGCGCGCATCAACTACGCCAACGGCGACATGGTCGGCCACACCGGCGTGTTCACCGCCACGCGCATGGCGGTCGAAGCGGTGGATCTGTGCCTGGGCCGGTTGCTGCCGGTGATCAAAGAATTGAACGGCATCGCCATCATCACCGCCGACCACGGCAACGCCGACGAGATGTACGAGGTCGACAAAAAGGGCGGCGTGAAAATGGAGAACGGCCGCCCGAAAGCCAAGACCAGCCACACCCTGAATCCGGTCCCGGCGATCTTCTACGACCCGGCGTTTGCCGGCGAATATGCGCTTGATACCAGCGTCGCGAAACCCGGGCTCGCGAATGTCGCGGCCACCGCGCTGAACCTCATGGGTTATCAAGCACCCGCGGAATACGCGCCGTCGCTGGTGAAATTCACATGAGCTTCCGTTGTTAGAGCTAGCGGTGCTGGGCACCGATACCGCAGTCGGCAAATCGCGCGTGCTGGCCACGCTGGCCATCGGGCTGCGCGCCCTCGGACGCTCGGTGTGGCTGCATAAACCGATCGCCTGTGGTGGCTGGAGCGATCAGCAAGCCGAAGACGGCCGCGCGCTGGCAAAACTCTGCGCCGACGACCAACCCGCTGACAGCGTCTGCCCGCTGCAATTCCCTTCCGAATGCTCGCCGCATCTGGCCAGCGCCGCCGCCGGGCGCGTGGTCACGCTGGCCGAACTGCACGCGAATCTCACGCGCTGCCGTGGCGAGCACGATCTGCTGATCGAAGGCGCGGGCGGCTTGTTGGCGCCGCTGTGCAGCGCGCGCGAAACCATCGCCGATCTGCTGCCTACCACCCGTCTGCCCGCGCTAATCGTCACGCGGCCGTTTTTGGGCACGCTCAACCACACCGCGTTGACCGTCGCCGTGGCACGCGCGCGCGGCATTCCGCTGTTGGGCCTGGTGGTCAATTGGCACGACCCGCGTGGCCCCGATCAGGCCAGCCGCAGCGCCGCGCACGAATTGGCCGAGATCACCGGCGTGCCGGTAATGGCCGAGCTGCCGTGGTCGGCGACCGTCACCGCGGCGAGTGCAAAGGCGTTGGCGTCTGCATGCCTTGCGGCTCACGGCGCATTCAACGTCAGTCTGAACCACCAACGTGCCGCGGCCGTTTGACCGTCATGCGCGCGCTCCTGCTTTGCATGCTTACCCTCGTCTGCGTCACCGCGGCCGAAGTCGAAAACGCCAACGTCGCCAGCATGGACGTGGCCCCCGAACTGCGCGAAAACGAGCCATTCACCGCGGTGGTCACGGTGGTCAACCCGCACGACCGCGCGGTGCGCATCAAGCAGGTGGACTCCACCTGTTCGTGTACGCAGATCGACCTGGCCAGCCATTTCCTGCTGCCCCACGGCCGCACCACGTTGACCGCTGCGGTCGACAACCGCAACGCCAGCGGCGAGCGCAGCTACACCATCACGCTCTACCCCAGTGACAGCGAGCTGCCCGCGATCGACGTCGCCCTGCGCTGGAAAGTTCGCCCCGCGATCGCGGTCGACGCGCTGCCACCCGGCAGCGATCCCCTGGCCCGGCCAACCGACGAAAGCTGGCGCGACGTCTATCGCTATGTCGCCCACGAACGCCCCGACGAACCCAACCGTCTGCGCAAACGCATTCGCCTGTGGTCACCGGCCAATGAACTGCCTGCCGACGGCCTGAAAATTCTCGGCATCGACTACGACGGCGCCGTCTGGCAATTCACCCCGGTTACGCAAAGCGACGGCAGCATCCTGATCGTCGCCAAATCTCAGGTCAAAGATCCCGGAAAAGAACTGGCCGCCGGCCGCTGGGACGAACCCGTCATCATCCGCACCAATCACCCCGATAAACCGCGCATCGAACTCGATTTCGTCACCATCCTGGCCATGGACGCCGGCACGAATCCGATCGATCGACCGACGTTGGGAAAGTGAGCGCAGTGCCGCACGCAGCGGTGTGAAACGCCGGCTTTGCGCAGGTTGACCCTCACCCCGTGCGGCCTCTAATCCGCGCCCTGCGAGGATCTCGATGACGCCACGGGTGCTGGTGCTGCGCGCTGCTGGGACGAACTGCGATCAGGAGACGGCGCATGCCTTCACGCTGGTTGGCGCGCGGGCTGAGATCGCGCACATTAACCGTCTGCGTGAACAGCCTGCGCTGTTACGTGAGTATCAGGTGTTGGCGATTCCGGGCGGGTTCAGCTACGGTGATGACGTTGCTAGCGGCCGCATTTTCGCCAATGAACTGATGACGCGGCTGCGCGATGAGTTGCTGGCGTTCGTCGAGCGCGGCGGCTTTGTCATCGGCATCTGCAACGGCTTCCAGGTGCTGGTGAAAACCGGGCTGCTGCCGGATGGTGCGCGCGGGGCGGCGACCATTCAGAGCGCGACGTTGACCGACAACACTTCGGGGCTGTACCGCGATTGCTGGGTGCGGGCGCGTGGCGATAGCCGCGTGTGCAAATGGATTCCTGCCGGCAGTGGCGAAGAGAGCGACGTCGAGCTGCCGGTGGCGCACGCCGAAGGGCGTTTCGTCGCCGCGCCGGAGGTGATCGCGCGCCTGGACGCGGCCGGGCAGATCGCCCTGCGCTACAGCCAGGACAGCAACCCGAACGGCTCGACCGCCGACATTGCCGGGGTGTGCGATCCGACCGGCCGCGTGTTCGGCCTGATGCCGCATCCCGAGCGCTTCCTGCGCTGGGAAAATCATCCACGTTGGACGCGCGAGCCGCGCCGCGCCGAAGGCGATGGCGTGCGTTTCTTCCGTCAGGCCATCAGCACGCTGTCGGCCTGAGGCCCTCGTTTTTCACCATTTTTTCACGCCTTTTTCACCACGTTTGCTTCTGAGGTGACCATGCGCTCTGCCCCGATCCTTTCGTTCACGCTGTTCGCGGCCGCGGCGCTGCTGGCGCCGGCTTTTGCCGCAGACGTTAGTCCAGCAACAGACGTCAAGCCAACCCTGCCACCGGTCCCTGCCCCAGCTGCAACAGCGCCCGCGACCGAGCCTGAAGTAATCGACAATCGCAGCGTGCCGGTGACGCCGAAAAAAGAGCTGTCGATCAGCGCCCGCAACGATGCCGATGTGGCCTCGCGCGAGCTGTGGTATTCGGCCTACGACGGCAAGGCCTGGGGCGCGTGGCAGAAGCACGGCATCGCCTTCCCCCGTGAAACGCCGATCACCTGGGCCGCCCCGGAAGGCCACTGGCGCATCTTCATCCGCATTATTCAGACCAGCGGCCTGGCCAATCCGGTGCCGGTGGCCGACACTAAATCAGCAGCGGAATTCATCGTCGATCGTACCGCGCCCGCAGTGGCGGTCGGATTTCCCAAAGCGAAAGACAAACTGCGTGGCGGCGACAAATACGCCGTGAAATGGGAAGTTTCGGATCCGCATCTGCGCACCACGCCGATTACGGTGAAGTATGCGCGCGACGGCGCGACCTTCGTGGTGGTCGCTGACAAACTGCCCAACAGCGGCACCTACGATTGGACCGTGCCGGTCGACATGACCACCACCGGCACGCTGCGCATCGAAGCCGCCGACAAGGCCGGCAATGTCGGCGTGGCCGACGCGACGGGCTTGCTGGTCGACTCGATTAAGCCCAAGGGCCGCGTCACCGGCCCGGCGATCAGCAACACCCCCGAGACCACTTTGACGCTGGAAATCGCCGATCAGGGTCCGGCCGGATTGGCCAGCGCGCGGCTGTTCATCAGTCGCGATGACGGCACCAGTTGGGGCGAAGGCCCGTGGATCCAGGATCCGAAGGCGGTGGCGTGGAAAGCGCCAGAAGACGGCAAATATCGACTGGCCGTGGTCGCCACCGATCAGGCCGGCAACGCCAGCCCGACGCCCAAGGGCAAGGCCGACGATCAGTTCACCTTCACCATCGACACCACTGCACCGAGCATCCTGCTGACCTCCGTGATCGGTATCACCGAAGCCGAAAAAGCCGGCCCTGCTGCCCGGCGCGACTTCAAACCCGGCGATCGCGTGGCGGTGCCGTTCACGGTCAAGGACGCCAACCTCACTGCCGGCACGGTGGCGGTGTATTTGCAGACCGATCCGGCCAAGCCCTGGGTCGAACTAGCGACCAAGCAGGCCGCCGATGCCGCATATCGGTTTGAGATCCCGAACACCGCGACCAAGACCGCGCGCATCAAAGTCACGGCTGCGGATGCTGCCGGCAACATCGGCGAAGCGGTCGCCAGCGAGACCTTCACCATCCAGACCGAAGTCCAGGCCGGCGAGGTGCAGGTCAATCTCAACTGATCTGCGCGCGCAGCATGCGCTGCGCTTTTATCTGTCTACCGCGGCATACGCCACGCAGCAGTCGTCGATGCACACCCAAGACGTTCGCGTCTTGGGTGTGCGCATGTCCAGCCGGGTCGGTTTTTCCCACGTATAGCTTTGGATGTTCGCCATGAAGCCTCTGCCCTTACTCGATGGTCTGCTGTCACCCGCTGACTTGCGCACTTTCACCGTGCCGCAGTTGGCGCAGCTCGCCGAAGAGATGCGCCACCGCATCAAGGAAACGGTCTCGAACCACGGCGGACATCTGTCGTCGAACTTGGGCACCATCGAGCTGACCATCGCGCTGCATCGCGTGTTCGACTTCAGTAGCGATCGCCTGTTGTGGGACGTCGGACATCAAGCGTATCCGCATAAGCTGCTCACCGGCCGCGCGCGGAATTTCCACACCAATCGACAGCAGGGCGGCATTTCGGGGTTTCCCGATCCGCACGAAAGTCCATACGACTTGGCTAAGGTCGGCCACAGCTCGACCGGCATTAGCACCGCTGTCGGCGTGTCCGAAGGCTTCCGCCGTTTAGGCCAGAAACGCCGTACCGTGATCGTGGTCGGCGACGGTGCGCTGACCGGCGGCATGTCGTTTGAGGGCCTGATCAATGCGGGCGAACTCAAAAGCGACATGCTGGTCGTGCTCAACGACAACGGCAATTTCATCGATAAGCCGGTGGGTTCGCTGCACCGGCACCTCGACCGCATTCGCACCGGCGGCATGTACCAATACCTGCACGATCGTCTGCGCGGCGCGCTCAAAAGCCTGCCGCACGGGCAGAGCCTGGAACGTTGGGCCGAGCACATCGAAATGCTCGCGCACAAACTGATCACGCCCGGCTACATCTTCGAGGATCTGGGCTTCTCATATTTTGGCCCAGTCGATGGCCACGATCTGAAAGCGACCGAAGAAGCCCTCGCCCGCGTCAGCGCCCGCAACGGCCCGCTGCTGCTGCACGTGTTGACAAAAAAGGGCGGCGGTTGGGATCCGTCGGCCGCCGATCCGCTGAAATTCCACGGCCCGCGCGGCTTCGATTTGGACACTGGCGTATTCCTGCCGAAGCCGCCGAGCGGCAAGACTTACTCGCAAGTGTTCGCCGACACGCTGATCGAACTCGCGACCGAAGACGAACGCTTAGTCGCAATCACCGCGGCGATGCCGTCCGGCACCGGCTTGCTGCAATTCGCCAAACGTTTTCCCGAGCGCATGTACGACGTCGGCATCTGCGAACAGCACAGCTTCGGTTTCGCCGAGGGCCTGGCGATCGCCGGCATGCGCCCTGTCGTCGCGCATTATTCGACGTTTGCGCAGCGCGGTTACGACCAGCTCTTTCAAGAAGTGGTGGTGCAGCGCGACCTGGGCACCGTCATCACGTTTGACCGCGCCGGCCTGGTTGGCGAGGACGGCGAAACGCATCAGGGCCTGTACGACATCAGCTTTAGCCGCTGTCTGCCGGGCTTGGTCATCATGGCCCCGAAAGACGGCGCCGAACTCGCCGCGATGCTGCGCTGGACGCATGCTGAACGGCAAAAACCCACCCGCGCCGCGGGCTACTGCATCCGTTATCCGCGCGACGAAGTGCCGGCGATCGCGTGGCGCGTTGCCACCGCTGGCGACCTCGCACTCGGCAAAGCCGAGATCCTGCGTCAGGGCGCACAGCCGATCGCCGGCAAGCGGCCGCTGATGATCTGGGCCTACGGCGCGCCGGTAAAAACCGCGTGGGAAGCGTTGCAGGACTTAGGCGAAGCCGCGGAAGACGTGACCCTGGTTAACGCGCGTTTCGCCAAACCAATCGATGGCGACCTGCTTGCCGATCTCGCACGCAGCCACGCCGCGGTGCTGACCATCGAAGACCATGCGCTGCCGGGTGGTTTCGGTTCGGTAGTGGCCGAAACCATCAGCGACCGCGGCCTCGCGCTCGCCTGCCATCGTGTCGGCGTGCGCGACGAACTGGTGCCGCACGCGACCCGGCCGCAGCAACTTGCCGCGCACGGTTTGGACCGCGCCGGGATCGTGCGGCGCATTCGGCAGATCCTGGGCTTGGGCGACGCCGCGCCGATTCCGTTCGTCAAAACCGGCTGACGCGGCCTGATCCTCGTCAGGGCGGCAGCCGCCATGCGGCTTACATCCGTTCGGGATGCTACATCAGTTC
This sequence comes from Planctomycetota bacterium, assembly GCA_038229115.1. Lineage (GTDB taxonomy): Bacteria > Planctomycetota > UBA11346 > UBA11346 > UBA11346 > JBBROQ01. The sequence goes on from JBBROQ010000041.1 coordinate 14,064, forward strand.
CGCGACGGCGTTCAGCAACCGGCCAGCGTCGCCGCCGTCGGCGATGCGGTGGTCGAAGGTCAGCGTCAATTCGGCTTCGCGCGAGCGGCCCCAGGCCTTCAGCGCCGGATCCCAGTCCGGCACATTGCGCACCGCGCCGATGCCCAGGATCGAGGCCTGGCCCGGCAGCGGAATCGGCGTGGCCCAGGTAATGCCAAACGTGCCGTAGTTCGACACCGTGCTCAGCGCATCGCCAGCGTCGCTGACGCGGCCGGCGCGGCCTTTCGCGATCACGTCGTCGACCGCCGCGCACAGCTGCGCCAGGGTCAGCGCTTCGCAGCGGCGGATCACCGGCGTCAACACGCCGTCGTTGATCTCGACCGCCACCGCCAGGTCGACGCTGGTCGATTTCAGCAAGCGGTTGCCGAACAGCCGGCAGGCGAGCGTGCTGTGCTTCACCAATGCGAGTGCCAGCGCACGCAACGCGTAGACCGTCGCGCTGGGCCGCCCCTCGATGGTGCGGCGATGCGCCAGCAGTGCGTCCATCGCAACTGGTCTGGCGATCGTGGCCAGCGGCCGCGTCCATGAGCGCGCCATCGAATTTGCGACGGCCTGGCGCACCGCGTTCATCGGCTCGCCTTGAGTCAAATAGCGTTCGACGTCGCGTGCGGTCAGACGGCCGCCGGCACCGCTGCCGGGAATAGTGGCCAAATCGCTGGGTTTCAGGCCGTATTTATCGAGCTGCGCGCGCACGCGTGGGCTCAGGTACAAATGATCGCCGGTCGCACCGCGCACCGACTGCGCGCGTTCGGTGCCGTCGGCGCGTCGGGTCGGTTCGTGCAGCGGCGCTGATGTAGCGGACGCGGCGGCGGCCGGAGCCACCGCCGGCGTCGCCGTTTCCGGACCCAAGCCTTCGATCTCGAGCAGCGCCAAAACATCGCCCACCGCCAACGCACCACCGGGCGCGACACAGTGTTCGATCAGCACGCCGGCCGCCGGCGCCGACACCGTCAGCAGCGATTTTTCCGTCTGGACCTCGACCAGTTCTTGATCGGCTTTCACCGGCTGGCCCACCTGGGCCAGCCACGCGACTACGGTGGCTTCGGCGGCGGATTCGCCGAACTGGGGCAGACGCACGGGTAAGCGCATCAGAACTCCGCGAGTTCCAACGCTGCAGCGGCGATGCGCGCGGCGTCGGGATGGTGGGCGTGAAACAAATCGACCTGATATGGAATCGGGGTGTCCTGCGCGCACAGCCGCCGCGGCGGCGCGTCCAATAAACGAAAGCCGTCGGTGCTGATGACTGCCAGCACTTCTGCTGCGGTGCCGCCGAACGGCCAGCTTTCCGTCGCGACCAGCACGCGGCCGGTTTTCGCGACCGAGGAAAGAATCGCGCCGGTGTCGAGCGGCCGCAGGCAGCGCAGATCCAGGACTTCGCATTCGATGCCGTGCTCCTGCGCCAGCTGTTCGGCTGCGCGCAGGCATTCGTGCACCATGCCGCTGTAACTGATCAGCGTCACATCGTGGCCCTCGCGCCGGACGGCGGCCGCGCCCAACGGCAAATGCTCGGCGCGGGCCGGATCGAACTCGGCTTTCAAGTGGCTGTAGAGCAGTTTGTGCTCGATGAACATCACCGGGTCGTCGCAGGCGATGGCGTCGCGCAGCATGTCATACGCGTCGGCCACCGTCGCCGGCGCGACCACCACCAGGCCCGGATGATGGCTCAGCCATGCTTCCGGCATTTGGCAGTGGAATGGCCCGCCGCCAGGCGTGCCGCCGGCCGGAAAGCGCATGGTGATCGGGATCGATTTTCCGGTCCGCCAAAAATACGTCGCGGCCTGATTCACCAGTTGATTGAACGCGATCGAGGCGAAATCGGCGAACTGATATTCGATCACCGGACGCATGCCGCCCAACGCCGCGCCGATCGCCACGCCAGTCTGCGCGTCTTCGCTGATTGGCGAATTCAGCACCCGGCCGGGAAAGCGCTCGACCAAACCTTTGGTGACTTTGAACGCGCCGCCGAACGTGCCGCCGATGTCCTGCCCATAGCAGAACACGCGCGGGTCCGCGGCCAACGCATCACCGAGCGCACGATTGATCGCGTCGACGTAACGGATGCTGGTCGCTGCGGGTTTCCCCGCACCGGTTTGGTCTGTCGGCGCGCTCACAGCACCGCCTTAAACGACAGCAGGTCGCGCACGCTATAGGCCGACCAGTCCTCCTGCGCGGGCAGCGGTTCTGGCTCGCTTTGCGCCTGCGTCAGCGCAGTGGCGACGTCGGCGCGCGCAGTGCTCCAGAGCGTCGCCAGCGCATCCGCGCTCAGGACGCCGTCGGCCTGCAATTTTTGCTCGAACAGCGGTACATTGTCGCCGAAGCGGGCTTTCATGTCGGCGGTCACATACGCCGCGTCATCGTGTTCGCCGTGGCCGGCCAGGCGCAGCAGTTTCGCCACCACCATCTGCGGGCCCTCACCGGCGCGCACGCGCGCGGCGGCTTCGCTCAGCGTGGTCAAACACGCATCGGCATCGGTGCCGTCGCAGGTGTGACCGCGCACGCCATAGCCGGCGGCGCGCTCGACCAGATTTGTGCAGGCGTACGAGCGATCACTGAAGGTCGAATACGACAGCTGGTTGTCGGCCACCATCAGTACCACCGGCAGGCGTTCGACCGCCAGCACATTGAAGCCTTCGTGGAACGCGCCGGTATTCATGCCGCCGTCGCCGATCGAGACCAAGCCGATCGCATCGCGTTCGCCGCGCAGCCGCTTCGCCAACAGCAGCCCGGCGATCACGCCGATGGTCGAACCCAAATGCGAGATCATCGGGATCACGCCATTGCCGAGCGTGCCGCGATGGATGTTGCCATCGCGCCCGCGCATCACGCCGGTCTTGCGCCCCAGGCACACGCGCAGCGCATCCAGCGGCGTCTCGCCCCGAACCAACCTGCCGGCACTGTCGCGAATCAGCGGCGCGAACACATCGCCCTCGCGCAGCTGCATCGCACCGGCGGCGCTGAAGGCCTCCTGACCGCGACCGGTAAACACGCTGCCGCCGCGGATGCCACCAGAGCGATACAGCGCGACCAAACGCTCATCCAACGCCCGCGCGCGGATCATCCAACGCAGCAATTCCAGGCGCGCAGCGTTCGTCGGTGCGCTCACGCGCGGCCCCACGTCAGATAGCACGCGCCCCACGTCAGACCGCCGCCAAACGCCACCAACAACACCCGCGTGCCGGTCGTCAGGCGGCCATCGTCCGCGGCATCAGCCAACGCTAAGGGAATGGTGCCGGCGGTGGTGTTGGCTACTCGGTCGATGTTGATGACCACCTTTTCCATCGGTAAATGCAGGCGTTTCGCCGTGGGTTCGATGATGCGGCGATTGGCCTGATGCGGCACCAACAGATCGACATCGGCACCGGTCAGGCCCAAATGCGTCAGCAACGATTCGCTGACTTCGGCCATGCGCCGGATCGCGTGTTGAAACACCGCTTTGCCGTTTTGTTTCAGGAACTGCTGCCGATTCGCCAGCACCTCGGTGGTCGGGCGCAGGGCCGAACCGCTGCACGGAATCGACAGCTCTTCGCCGCCGCTGCCGTCGCTGTGCAGCTCAAAGCCAAGAATGCCATGACCGTCCAGCGGCCCGCTTTCCACCAGCACCGCGCCGCAGCCATCGCCAAACAAAATGCACGTATTGCGGTCGGTGTAATCAACCAGCGTCGACATCACGTCGCCGCCGATCACCAACACGCGCGTGGCGCGGCCGCTTTCGATGAACGCCGCCGCAGTCGATAGCGCCGCGACGAAGCCGTTGCACGCGTTCAGTAAATCGAAGCCCCACGCCCGGGTCGCGCCCAATCGGTGCTGCACCAGATTGGCGGTCGCGGGCATCACGAAATCGCCCGAGATCGTTGCGACGATGATACCGTCAATCTGATCCGCACTGACGCCGGCGCGTTCCAGGCATTGTTTGCCCGCGGCTACGGCGAGATCGCTCAGCTGTTGCCCGGGCGCGACGATGCGGCGTTCACGAATGCCGGTGCGC
>JBBROQ010000042.1:0-17606 GCA_038229115.1 Planctomycetota bacterium
ACCGACCCCCGAGGATCCTATGGCCGATACCGCTCCCGCCGCCGCGCCCTCCAGTTGTCTCTTAGGCAACTACAACCGAGCCGCGGTGCGCTTTGTGCGCGGCGAAGGCTGCTGGCTGATCGACGATGCCGGCACGCGCTACATCGATGCCTTTGCCGGGGTCGCGGTCAGCACCCTGGGCCATGGTCATCCGGCGTTGGTGTCGGCGATTAGCCACCAAGCCGCCACCCTGATCCACGTCAGCAATTATTACGCCAGCCCGCAGCAAGAGCAGCTCGCCGCGCGTTTGGTTGCGCACAGTTTCCCCGGCCGCGTGCTGTTCTGCAATTCCGGCACCGAGTCCAACGAAGCCGCGTACAAGGCCGCGCGCGCGTGGTCGAACATCGTCCATGACGGCCGCAAACCGCGCATTATCTCGTTCGCCGGCGGCTTCCACGGCCGCACCATCGGCGCGGTCAGCGTCACCGCGAATCCGAAATACCGCGAGCCGTTCGCGCCTTTACCGCAACCGCTCACCGAGTTCCTACCATTCGGCGATGTCGCCGCATTTAACGCCGCGATGGCCGACAACGTGTGCGCGGTCTGGATCGAACCCGTGCAGGGCGAAGGCGGCGTGATGGTCGCGCCGCCCGGATTCCTGGCCGCGGTGCGCGCCGCCTGCACGCGTCATGGCGCGTTGATGGTCGTCGACGAAGTGCAGACCGGCATCAGCCGCAGCGGCAAACCGTTCGCGTACCAATACGACGGCGCCACGCCGGACATCATGTGCCTAGCCAAAGGCCTGGGCGGCGGCGTCCCGATCGGCGCCACCATGTTCGGCCCCAGCGCCTGGGACTTGCTGAAACCCGGCATGCACGGCACCACCTTCGGCGGCAATCCGCTGGCGATGGCCGCCGGCTTGGCGGTCACCGAACTAGCGTTCACGCCGGATTTTCTCACGCACGTCAACGCCCGCAGCGAACAACTCATCACCGGCCTGCGCCGCGTGTTCGCCGGCCAGGAAGTCCGTGGCCGCGGCCTGCTGCTCGGCGTGCAACTGGATGCCGACCCCACCGCGATGGTCGCCGCCGCCCGCGCCCACGGCGCCATCGTCGGCCCCGCCGGCAACAACACCCTGCGCCTCGCGCCGCCGCTCATCATCAGCGCCGCCGAGATCGACGAACTCCTAACGCGCCTGGGCGCCGCGCGCCGGCAGGTTACGGGCGCGGCCTGATATTTAGCGGTTTTTCACGCTGACTTGCGCTTGAGCTTATAAACCACGCTCAGCACTTCTGCGACTGCCTGATACCAACGGCCGGGGATCGGGTGGCCGATCTCGACTTCTTTGGCTAGGGCGCGGGCGAGCGGGATGTTTTCGACCATGGTGATGCCGTGCTCAGCCGCGATGGCTTTGATACGTTGCGCGACCTCGTCATAGCCCTTCGCGATCACGATCGGCGCGGCCATGGCGTCGGCTTGATATTTGAGCGCCACCGCAACGTGGGTCGGGTTGGTAATGACGACGTCGGCTTTCGGGACTTCCTGCATCATGCGTTTTTTGGCCATTTCGCGCTGCATTTGCCGGATGCGGCCCTTCACGTGCGGGTCGCCTTCCGACTGTTTGTATTCGTCCTTCACCTCTTGTTTGGTCATCATCATGTCGCGGACATGCTGATAGCGTTGGTACGCGTAATCGCCGGCCGCGATCAGCGCTAACACTGCCGCCATTTTCAGCGCTTCAGTTAACAACACGCCGCTGTCGTGCGCCAGGCGCTGGGCCAATTCGCCGTTAAAATACAGCATGTCGTTGATGTCGGTGCGCAGCATCGACCACGCTAACGCCAAGACGATGATCAGCTTCGACAAGCTAAACACAAAACGCATCACGCCGCGCATTCCGAACAGCCGACCCAGGCCCGAAAGCGGATTCACCCGCGAGAATTTCGGCACCAAAGGCTTAAACGTAAAGCCGACGCCGACCTGCGCGATGCTGATCGCCAGCGCAGTGCCAAACAGCACCGCCAGCAACACGCCGAACCACACGAACGCCGGCAAGTGACTGAGAATCAGCAGCCGCACTGATGACTCTGCGGTCAACTCCCACTGCAAATGATCGGTCACGGTGTCGCGCATGATGACGCCAAACGCCGCAGCCAATTTTGGCCCGATGGTGCCCAGCGTGGCCAATGCGACCAACAGCAGCACCGCAACATTCAGGTCATGCGAGAACGCGACCTGGCCTTCGTCGCGCGCATCGCGCAATTTTTTCGGCGTTGGCTGTTCCGTCTTCTCGCCGCCACTGGACGCCTCAGCCATACGCGGCCTCGCTCAGTGGGCGTTCACGAAATAGACACGACTTCTGCACGTTAGGGCGCATGGCGCGGGCTGTGCCAACGACGCCCCCGCTGCGATCCTTGCGCCGTACCCGGTCGCAGCGACGGTGCGCCCGCCATGACCCGCCGCATTCTCGTCACCTCCGCGCTGCCCTACGCCAACGGCCACATCCACCTCGGTCACTTGGTGGAATATCTGCAAACCGATATGTGGGTGCGGTTTCAACGCCTGCGCGGTAACCACGCCACGTATCTGTGCGCGGACGATACCCACGGCACCGCGATCATGATCGCCGCACGCAAGGCAGGGCAGCCCGAAAGCGTGTTGCTGGCGGAAATGTCTGCCGCGCACCAACGCGATTTCGCCGACTTCGGCATCCGCTTTGACCACTACGGCTCGACCAACGCGCCGTCGAATTACGCGTTGGTGAAAGACATCTGGGCGAAGCTGCGCGCCGGCGGTCACGTCGACGAAAAAGTCGTTGAGCAATTGTACGACCCGCAGGCCGGTGCGTTCCTTGCCGACCGCTTTGTCAAAGGCACCTGCCCTAAATGCGGCGCGCCCGATCAGTACGGCGATGCCTGCGACAAATGCGGCACGACGTACGAAGCCACCGAGCTAAAAATTCCGCGCAGCACGTTGTCGGGCGCGATGCCCGAACTGCGCTCGGCCACGCACTGTTTCGTGAAACTCGAAGACTTCCGCGCGCTGATTTCCGCCTGGGTCGAGCGCGCCGGCAGCCTGCACCCGGACATGGCCAAATGGGTGCGCAACACGTTCCTGATCGACGGCGAGCCGCTGCGCGCCTGGGACGTCAGTCGACCGGCCGCGTACTTCGGTTTTGAGATCCCTGATTTACCCGGCAATTATTTCTATGTCTGGCTGGACGCGCCGTTCGGCTACATCAGCGCCACCGTCGATTGGTGCGACCAAGTTGGCGCTGAAAAAAGTGGCGGCGATTGGCGCTCGTGGTGGCACGGAAACGATACCGAAATCCATCACTTCATCGGCAAAGACATCGCCAAGTTTCACACCTTATTCTGGCCGGCGATGTTGAAACTGGGCGGCTACAACCTGCCAACCGCGGTGCACATCCACGGCTTTCTGACCGTCAACGGCGAGAAGATGTCGAAGTCGAAAGGCACGTTCATCAACGCGCGCACGTGGCTCGACTGCATCGGCAATCCAGCGTATCTACGTTATTACTACGCCGCGAAACTGGGCGCGAACGCCGACGATTTGGATCTGAATTTGGAAGAACTGGTAGCCAAGGTGAACAGCGACTTGGTCGGCAAAGTGGTGAACCTCGCCAGCCGCACGGCGCGCTTTGTTGAAAGCGTCGGTCTGCATCCGGATCGCGCTGCCGTCGCTCGCGAGGTCGCATCCGCATGGGGTGCCGAGGACGCCGACGCGCTCGCCAGCGCCTATGAGCGCGGCGACTTCAACGCCGCCTGCCGACTCATCATGGCCCACGCCGATCGCGCCAACGAATATGTCGCCGCGCGGGCGCCGTGGGCCTTAGCCAAAGACCCGGCAAAAGCAGGCGAAGTGCAGTTGGTTTGTACCAGCGCGTTGACGTGTTTTTGGCGCATCGCGGTAGCGCTGTCGCCAGTGCTGCCGCAGTTGTTCGCGGATGCGTGCCGGTTGCTCAAACGCGATCCCGCCGTGGTCGCATGGAAGGACATCGACGCGGTACTCGCCAACGCGTCGGTCGCGCCGTTCACACCGCTAATGGACCGCCTCGATCCGGTGAAAGTCGCGGCGATGGTCGAAGCGTCGAAAGCCGAAGCGGCTCCTGCTGATGCACCTTCAACCGCAGTCGACGACGGTGCGGCTCCTGACGATGGCGCGGCCCTGGCCGCCGAGCCGATCGCTGCGCCAATCGCGTTCGATGATTTCGCCAAGCTAGATCTGCGCGTGGCGCGGGTGCTGACGGCCGAGGAAGTGCCGAAGGCGAAAAAGATTCTGAAGCTGACCGTGTCGTTGGGCGGTGACGAACGCCGGACGATTTTCGCCGGCATTAAGACCGCTTACGCCGAGCCAGAAAAATTGGTCGGCCGATTGATCGTGGTGGTCGCGAATCTGGCCCCGAAGGCGATGAGTTTCGGCACCAGCGAAGGCATGGTCATCGCCGCCGGCCCGGGCGGCAGCGACATTTTTGTCCTGTCGCCGGACCGCGGCGCGAAGCCTGGGCAGCGCATTCACTGAACCGCGCGGAGCGTTGGCTCCGCGCTCTGAATCACAGCTCGGACTTCGGCTTCGGCGTCACCACTGGCGGTTGGCCCATGGGCGACGGCTCAATCGTCGGCGGCGATTCCATCTTCGTCGCCGGTGCGCGCATCGGCGCGGTGGCGTCGGCCAGCTTGGTTTCGAGTTCGGCGATCTTGCGCATCTGCTCATCCAAACGGCCGCGCAGATTGGCGATTTCGGCCTGCGCACCGCCGAGTTCCTTGGTCGCGAGGTCCTTGTCCGCCGCAGCCATTATGGCGGCCTTGGTCGCGGCTTGAGCGTTCCGCTCGTTGTCATTCCGTTGCTGAGCGAGCTGGTTTTTCACCTCTTTGAGCTGCACGGCCAAATAGCCGACCAACGCCAGCAACACCACCAGCACTACCAACACCGCCGCCAGCAGGCCGCGATTGCCTGAGTTCACCGCCACCGGCGCAGCCACCGGAGTCGGCGTCGATGCGGCTTTGCTGGCCGCGGCCACCGGCGCTGGCGTCGGCGGTACTACATAGCGGCGCTTGACCGCGCCGCCCTTGGCCGGCGCGCTGGCCGCCGGTGCCGGCGCAGAAGTCACCGCTGAAACATCGAGTTCTTCGGTCGCCATCGGCGCCGGCGCGCTGTCCGAGGTCAGATCGAAACTAATCGGTGCTGCCACCGCAACCGGATCCGGCCGCGTCGGTATCGGCGCGGCGCGCAGTTCAGGCCGCGGCGTCGGGAAACGCGTGGGCACTGGCGTGGCGATGCGCGGCGGCACCGCCATCGGCGCGGGGGGCGTCGCAAACAACGCCGAGGTTTCGGCCAGCGCTGGGGTCGCGATCGGCGTCATGCTGACGGTATTGGCACTCGCCTGCGCCAGCGGCTTAGCAAACACACCGGTTGCCGGCGCATCGGCCGGCACCACCTGCGGCGCGGCGCATTTCGGGCAGGCGATGGTCTTGCCCGCATACGTACGCGGCACGCGCGCGCGAAAGCCGCAGGCGGTGCACACGAACGTCACTTGGGTCTTGGCCGGCTCGACCACAGCCAAAGCGCCAGGCAGCGGCGTACGCAGCGGGTTTGGACCTGATCCATTGGCGTCCGCCGGGGAGCCGGCCTGATCCATGGTGAATGGCAACGGCGTGGTCGCGACCCGGGTGATCGACACGGTTTTGACCGAGGAAGTGCCGGCTTCGGCCGCCTTCGCTCCGACCGGTTCGGGCGCTGGCTCAGCCACCTGTGCGACGCCGCAGCCCGGGCATTTGATCGACATGCCCTGGTAATGTTCGGGAATCCGCGCGCGGTAAGCGCAGGCAGTGCAGACGAAGACGATTTTTCCGGGTGCGTTCATGGCGGCGCGCAGCATGGCGTCGACGCCTGGGTTGTCACACGGCAGGTGATGCGTTCACGCGCAGCAATGTGATGGAGTCCGCATGCGTGGCCTTGCGGCGCCAATAGCCGTTTAACCGGGAGTGTGCCAGCACCCGCCGCCACGCGGCGCCAGCACCCGCGGCACGTCGGACAGGTCGCGCGCGTAGCGGATAAGGACGCCATCGTCGCGATCCGCACCGGTTCCGATGGCGACCACGCCGTAGAGCCCGGCTTGCAGCGCAACGGCCGCAAGCGCATCGCTGGCAGTAATCAGCCAACTTTGCGCCAAGTCGAGGTCATGCGTGCGCGCCGCCAGCAACAGATCGCGCGCACGCAGCGGTGCGCTCAGCGGCAGCGCGCGCCAGCCGTCTGCGCTTTCTGCGCTCTCTGTACCGAGGCTCGACGTTAGCGCCGCGTGGTCGGTCGTCGCATCGGTCAGCACCAGCACCGCCACGCCGCGCGCGACCAATGCAGCGAGCGTCGCGTGGGCACGTGCGCCAGCGGCCACCGGCCACCACACGAACAGCGCGGCGGCGCTCATAGCGTTGTCCCACCTGATTTCTCCGGCGTTTTGACCACCGTCAGGTCAAAACGCAGGGTGCTGGCGCGCAGGACGAAGCACCATTTTTCCTCGTACCACGCCGGACTGATAGCGAACACCAAGCGCCCCAGCAGGCCGATGCCGCCGCCGAACGACAGCCGCTTTTCAGCCATCGCGAAACCGCCGCCCATGTAGTGGGCCACCGCTGGCTTCAGAAAATGGTCGAGCGAAAAATACGACAGGTGATGGACGTGGGTCGGATCGCGCCACGACGAAAGACTGGTGAAATGCGGCGTGATGAGTGTGATCCGCGCCCCATCGCGGCAGACGCGATGCAGCTCGGCCATCAAGGCCGGAAGGTCGGGAATGTGTTCGATGACATTGTCAGCCCAGATCGCATCGACGCTGCTGTCGGCAAACGGCAGCCGGCCGGTGAGCGTCGCCACCACCTGCGCCGCCGAGCAATGAAAGCGGTCGACGCCGATGAAACCGGGCTTGGCCTTGTTGCCGCAGCCCAGGTTCAAGCGCAGCGCGTGAGTATTTGCAGCATCAGCAGCAGTCATGCGTGGTCGTCCGTGCGCGCGCACTGCGGTCGGCGGGCGGCGTGAGCGCACTCTCGGACGCAGTCCAGGGGTCGGCAAGCCAGCACGTCGCCAGCTCGCCACCCGACCAGCGTCCACGCCGCCTGATGGTGCGCATGAACGCGGTCGGCGACTGCGTGATGATGCTGCCGCTGCTGCGCCAGGTCGGTACGCACTCGCGCTTGGAATTTCTGGGCCGCGGTTGGACGCCGGCGCTGTTGTCCGGACAACCATGGTTGCACGCGGCGCATGGCCTGAGCGGTTCGCCGCGGCCGTGGTGGTCGCCGCGTGGGTGGTTTGGGCGCAATCACCGCGACCTCGCACGCCGCTTTCAAGCGTCGGATCTGTCCGAGATCATCGTGTTTCAGCGTGAAAATCCGGCAGTTTTGCGCTGGATCGACCGTTGGCGCGGGGCCACGCCGCTGACCACCTGGGATTTGCCGTACCGCGGAACGGGGCCGCATTTGGTCGACCGCATTCCGCCGACGCTGGCCGCCGCTGGCGTCGATGCGACCGGCTATGACCCGCTCCCGCGATTGACCGTGAGCCAGGCCGCGCTGACCGCCGCGCGCGCGCGGCTGCAACCGCTCGGCGCGCGTGTGGTCGCGGTGCAGGCCGGATCCAGCCTGACCGCACGTTGGTGGCGGCGCCGGCCAAATCTCAAAGGCCTCGCACACGGCCAATGGGCGGCGCTGATTGCCACCGTGCTGGCGCGCGACGCCGACGCGGTGGTGCTGCATGGCACCGCGCCCGAGGGCCGCGAGGCGCGGGCGATCCGTGCCGCGCTGCCAGCGGAATTACGCGCGCGCGTGCATGACTGGACCGGCCGCGTGCCGCTGCGCGAACTGCCATCCATCCTGGCCGCGTCGCACGCGGCGATCTCGGTCGACACCGGGCCGGGGCACATCGCTGCGGCGGTCGGCTGTCCGCTGCTGACGATTTTCGGGCCGACGGATCCGGCGCTGTACGCGCCCCGCGGCCCGGCCCCGATCGAGCTGTTGCTCGGACACGCGCCGTGCCAGTTCTGCCACTACACACCGCTCTGGAATACCTGCGCCGCGAACGTCTGCCTGACCGGAGTCAGCGACGCCGCGCTGGCCGCGGCATGGACGCGGCTGGTAGAAAAAATTCGTCTGCGCTCAGCGTGAATGCGCGCGCGCTGATGCTGCTCGCAACAAGCGATATTTCAGCGCGGTATAGAACGCCGCCATCAGCGCCATGCGCCAGCCCGTGCGCCCCGAACGCACATAGCCGCGCAGGAAAAAATGCTGAAAAAATGCGGCCGGCGCGCGGAAAACGCTCGGCGGCCCAGCGCGGCGCCCGCGTGCGTGCGCCTGCTCGGCCCACAGCGCGGCGTAGCGTTCCTGACGCGCGCGGCAGTCGGCCCAATCGCGATACGTCAGATGATCCAAAACGCCCGGCAGCAGGGCGGCATTGAGCGGACTCGCGTCCAAACGTTCAAGCGATTCGTGCACCGCGACCGGACGAAAACGCACCGCCCGGCGATCGTACAACCGCGGCTGCTCGTCCCACGCCCACGGCCAATGTTTGAGCGCGACGCCACCAACACGGTTCCGACGACGCACGCGATACGCGGCCACGGCTGAGATTTCCGACAGCGCGCGGATCGCGTCCGCCAACGCCGGCTCGACCCGCTCATCGGCATCAAGGTTCAAGATCCAGTCATTACGCGCGAGTTCGGCGGCGCGGTTTTTGGTCGGCCCAAAACCCAGCCACGGTTCCTGCACGACCCGTGCGCCGGCCGCGGCCGCAATCGCCGCGGTCGCATCGGTCGAGCCGGATTCGAGCACCAGGATTTCGTCAGCCCAAGCGACGCTTGCGAGGGCCGCAGGAAGTCGGTCGGCTTCGTTGCGGGCGATGATGGTAACGCTGATTTTCACCGAGTTTTCCCAGTGCTTTTCTTCTCACTTGGTTTTTCGCTGAAGTTGCGTCCGGACGCCGCCGCGGCCAGCAGCACGTCGATCAGCTGCGCCAGTTTCGCGGCCTGCGGATGCTGTTCGGCGCGCGCACGGCACGCAGTCGCGGCGGCAGCCAAGCGGTCGCGGTCGCTCCAGTCGCGCACCGCGGTCCTGAGTTCGTCCGGGTCGTCGCCGACCACCGCACCGTGGACGCCGGCGTCGAGCACTTCACTGCCGCCGTTGTGCTGCGTGGTGATCACCGGCAAGCCGCTGGCCAGGGCCTCGACCGTGGAGTTGGCGAACGGGTCGTAACGCGTCGGCAGCAGCAGCAGATCGGCGGCGGCGTAGCAGGTCGTGGCGTCGCGCCGAGCACCCAGAAAACGTACGCGCTCGCTCACGCCAAGCGCCGACGCTTGGCGCACATATTCCTGCGCGCGCGAGTCGTGGCCGACGACCAGCAGCCGCAGGCGCGGAGCGGCTTGCAGCGCGAGCAGCGCGCGATCCAGACCTTTGCGTTGGAATCCTGAACCCAAAAAAAGCGCCACCGGCGCGTCGCCATCAAGTTCACATTCAGCGCGAAAGCGCCGTGTTTCATCGCTGTTTCGATGGCGTGGATGAAAGCGTTCCAGATCCGCGCCATTGCCGATCACGGTGATGCGCTCGGCGGCAATGCCGTATCGCGCCGAGACATCGCGCGCGACCAACTGCGAATTCGCAATGATGCGCCGGCAGTGCAGCGAGCGTTCTTCCAGCGCCAAGGTCACACGATCTTTCAGGGTCGGTCGCCCGGCTGCGACGGGAACACAGCGCTCCAAAAACGTCTGATGGCAGCCCATGCCCAAACGCACCACGTCGTGGCCGACGGTGCGGCCAAGCGCCAACGACAGGTCGTAATCCTCGCGCGTGATCGTCTGCGCGACTGTTCGTGCGAACGCCCACGCGCGCCACGCGCTGCCCAACGCGAACGGCCGCAGACGGACAAAACGCACGCCGGCATGCGGCGCGGTTTCATGCGCGCGACACAGAATGTCGACCTGATGCCCGCGTTCGGCCAGCGCAGTGGCGATGGTGTTCAGCCAATGCTCGACGCCGCCGTCCCCGGCATGGCGCACATAGGCCAGCGCGACGCGCACTAGGCCGAACCCTTGGATGCCGGCGGCAAGTCCGGCGGCGTTACCGGCACATGCCGCGAGGTCAGCACGCCGAACACCACGCCGGCGATCACCAGCACCGGGATCACGGTGCGCAGTGGCAGATTCAGTCCGACCAGCGCCGCGACCTCGGGCTGTACCAGCGCCAGCAATAGCAGCACATGCAGCGCCAGGCGCAGTCCCTGCCGCGCCAGCGCAAGGGGCACCAACGCGCGCACCGCGGCGTCATGCGGACGCACGATGCGTGACGCCAACGCCGCCAACCAATCGCGGCCATGCCGGAACACGCCGTGGGCGTGAAACACCGCCGCCAACCACCAGCCCCACAATTCGGCCGCCAGCAGTCCGCTGCCCGCGGCCAGCGCCAGCACCGCCACGAAACCGTATTCGCTCACCCGTTGGCCCAGGTAACGCGACACCTGCGCCGGCGCCAACCCGCGACGCTGACACAACCAGCGCACGCGCATCAGCAGCGCCACCAACGCCACGCCCAACAGGACATGACCGGCGCCCAGAATCGGCAGCAGAGTGTCAGCGCGCCACATGCGGCGGCATCGTCGAACGAGTGCGGCGGGCGCAACGCCATCGGGAGTGGGTTCAGCAGAGGCAGCGGAAAAGGCAGAGCAGAGGATTGGACAGGAGGACCGGAGAAACGGAGGACGAATGCGACGGGATCCAACCACCCAGACACGGCTTTTCCCGTCGAGCCTCCGTTCCTCCGGTCCTCCATGTCGACTATCGCTGCGCGTTTGGCCTCCGCCGGGCCGCGACGGCATCGTCGCTGGAGCGTGTCCGCGCGCGGCTACCTTGCGCGCCATTGCCCCTCACTGACGCAGTTGCCCGCGCCGTCTGAATCGAGCCCACCGTGACCACCACTGACACCGCCAACGCTAGCCTTTCTCAACCGGTCATCGCGCGCCTAGCGGCGCTACGGTTTGTCGGCGAATGGACCGCCGCCGACGCGGTCAGCCACGGCTGCACGTTGATCGCGACCACCCACGGCGCGGTCAATGCACCCGACCACATCGCGCTGTTTTTGCTGGTCGACAGCGCCGGCACGGTGGTTGACGTGCGCTTCAAAACTCCGGCGCAGGGCGAGCTGTTGGCGGCGTATGACGTGATGGCCGAGCTGTGTCGCGGCCGGATGTTGGTGGACGCGGCGACCATCAGCCCGCGTTTGGTCGACGCACGTTTGCGCGGCGCCTCGGATGAGGCTGCTCTGCATTTGGCGTTGGATGCGGACACGCCGTTTTACGTGCTGACGAAGGCCGCCGAGCGCCTGAACGCGCCGGCCGCGGCTGCGACCGCGCCCGTGGCAACCAACGGCGAACTGCCGTGGCTGGACATCGGCCTATTCGAAAAAGTTCGGCGCATCGAAGGGGTCCTGGACGCGCATGTGCGTCCGGCCCTGGCCAGTGACGGCGGCGGCATCGATTTGGTCGATCTGAAAAGCGACGACCTGTATGTGCAGTATCAGGGCGCGTGCGGTTCGTGTTCGTCCTCGATCGGCGGCACGCTGCAATTCATTCAAGATTCCCTGAACAATCATTTGGGCACCGCGCTGACGGTGAAAGTCACCGGCATCGAAGAGAATCCGTTCGGCCTGTGAGCTGGCCCGCGGACAAATCGGTTGCCGCCCCTGACAGCCAGCGCTAGAAAGCCGCCACTATGCTGCGCGCACTCGCCATTTTCCCGCGAATTATCATCGGCCTCTAGCCGAACGCTGCGCAAGCCCATCCCACTTTCTCGTGCGACGAGCCACTTGCCTGCGGTCAGCAAGCGGCCGATTTTTTATGCTCCTGATTCCGCCAACCCTGGCTCGCGCACGATGAAACCATCATGACCACGACGTCCCCCTTCTTTCCTCCATCCACCGAACCAGTCGCCAACGCGCGCACGCTGGAAATCTACGACACCACGCTGCGCGACGGTTCACAAGGCGAGGGCGTGAACCTCAGCCTGGCCGACAAGCTGGCGCTGACCACGGCGCTCGACTGGTTGGGCGTCGCCTACATCGAAGGCGGCTGGCCCGGCTCGAATCCGAAAGACGAAGCCTATTTCCTTGAGGTGCAGAAACTGCGCCCGCATTTGACCACCGCGAAACTGACCGCGTTCGGGTCGACCCGGCATGCTAAAAACGCACCGGCCGACGATCCCAATTTGCGCAAGCTGGTCGCCGCCGGCGCCGACGTGATCTGCATCTTCGGCAAGACCTGGGACCTGCATGTGCGCGAGGCGCTGCGCGTGTCGCTGGAAGAAAATCTGGAGATGATCCGCTCGTCAGTGCGTTTCCTGCGCGAACAAACCGGCCGACCGGTGTTCTATGACGCCGAGCATTTCTTCGACGGCTGGCGCGCGAATCCGGAGTACGCCCTGGACACCGTGCAGGCCGCGCATGACGCCGGTGCCGAGCGTTTGGTGCTGTGCGACACCAACGGCGGTTCGCTGCCCGAACACATTGTCGCGGCGATGGCGCAGGTGCGCGCGCGACTGCCGACCGCGGCGTTGGGCATCCATGTCCACAACGACGGCGGCTTGGCGGTGGCCAACACCTTGGCCGCGGTGGTCGCCGGCGCGGTGCAGGTGCAGGGCACCATCAACGGCATCGGCGAACGCTGCGGCAACGTCGACCTGACCACGGTGATCGCCAATGCCGAGCTGAAGCTTGGCATCCGCTGTCTGCCGGAAGGTCATCGCCAACGCTTGACCGAAATCAGCCGCGTGGTGTGGGAACGCATCAATGTGGTCGGGCCGGTGAATCAGCCGTACGTCGGCCGCGCCGCGTTCGCGCACAAGGGCGGCATCCATGTCAGCGCGGTACAGCGCAACGCGTTGACCTACGAACACACCACGCCCAGCAGCGTCGGCAACGAACGTCGGATCCTGATCAGCGAACTGTCCGGACGCTCGAACGTGCAGGCGAAACTCGCCGATCGTTATCCACAGTTGTCCGACAACAGCGCGCTCAAAGACGTGCTGGATGCGGTGATGACGCGCGAGAACGCCGGCTACAGCTACGAAGCTGCCGATGCCAGTTTCGATCTCCTGGTGCGCCGACAGTTGGGCCTGTGGCGGCCGGCGTTTGCGCTCGGCTATTATCGCGTGCACGGCCTGGGCACGGATTCGGACACCAGTCATTTGGTCGAAGCGACGTTGAAGCTGTCGACGCCCGAACACGCCGTGGCCAGAATCGTCGTCGCCGAAGGCCACGGCCCGGTCGACGCGCTCAGCCACGCGCTGCGCGCGGCGCTGGAACCGATCTATCCTGAGCTCGCGGGACTCGTCCTACGCGACTTCAAGGTGCGCGTGGTCAACAGCGCCGACGGAACTGCGGCCAAGGTGCGGGTGCTGATCGAGCACCAGTACGGCGACCGCACCTTAGGCACCGTTGGCGTCAGCGAGAACATCATCGCGGCCAGTTGGGAAGCGCTGGTCGAGGCCGTCGACGCGGCGCTGGCGCTGGGCGGCGATGCGCCGCCGAAAACCGCGGCGGCGCACGCCTGACGCGCACAGACGCACTGATTTTTCCGTCCTTTTTAACTCTCCTACACCAACGAGGTCCGCATGTATCCCGCCCAAATGACTGATCCGATCCGCGACGAAGTCCGTTCGATCGGCCTCACCCAACTGACCACGCCGGCCGAAGCCGAAGCCGCGTTGGCGAAACCCGGCACTACGCTGGTGTTCGTCAATTCGATCTGCGGCTGCGCCGCCGGCGGCGCGCGTCCGGGGCTGACCATGGCCTTGGAAACCGCGGCCAAAAAGCCGGCGCAACTGACCACCGTGTTCGCCGGCGTCGACAAAGAGGCCACCGCACGCGCGCGAGGTTTCTTCGCCGAATACCCACCGTCCTCGCCCAGCGCCGCGCTGCTGAAAGACGGCGAAGTGGTGTGGATGCTGCACCGCCATCAGATCGAAGGCCGGCATCCGGAACAAATCGCCGAGGCGTTCAGCAAAGCGTTCGAGGCGCATTGCTGAGCTGACGCCGCGGCGTTCATTGCCCGCCCAGCGCCCTCGTCATCACCGACAGATCGGCGGCATCAACGCGGCCGTCATGGTTGAGATCGCTGCGCGCATCCCAGGCGGGGTCGGCGCTGGTGCGGCCTAGTTGCCCACGCACGGCGGCGAGGTCGGCAGCGCTTACTTGGCCATCGCCATTGGCATCGCCCGCGAGCGTTCCCGGCACCGTGGTGTCATCGCGCAGGGCTTGGATCTCGCTCAGGCTCAGCGCGCGGTTGAAGATCCGCACTTCATCAATGGCGCCTGGCCAATAGCGGTACATCTCTTGCCAGTTGTTGCCCGCGTAGGTGACGTCGATGCGGCCGATCCCGAACGCCCGCGCATTGCGCGCACCAGTGCCGGAGGTGCCGCCGCCCGCGGCCACACCGTCGACATAGAACGTAATCGCGCCGCTGGTCTCGTCGCGGGTGATGGCGACGTGATGCCAGGCATTGTCCGCAATCGCGCGCGAGCTGGTAACGGTGGCGCCATTCCAGTATTTCGCCGTGAGTTTCCCGGCGCTGTTCAAGCCACCGAGGTACATCCATTTATCGGTTTTGTAGGCCACGGGCGAATCTCGGAAGCTGCCCATCAGGCCCGGGCAGGTCACATCGTCATTGGTGCCACCGCCATTGGTCTTCACCCACGCGGCGAGGGTCACGGTGTGCGCCGTCCACTGATTCAGATTCTGCGACGACGACACGAAACTGTTGCTGGCGTAGCTACCCTGGCCGCTGAGCACCACGCCATTGCCGACCTTGCCGGCAGCACGCGCAGGATTGCTGATGAGCTGACCCCAGACCTGGCCGCCGCTGCTGTCTTCGACGCGCGCGCCGCTGGTTTCTTCGAACGCCCAATGCAGCACTTCGCCGCTGCCAACGGTGGCCGACACGCTGATGGATTCATTCGACACCGCGCGGTCCTGATTGGCGCTGACGCGATACACATAACCGCCCCCGGCCGGCAGCAGGTTATCGACGGCGCTGGTGCCTGAGGTCTGCAACGCGACCGACTGGAACACCGCGTCGCCGGCATCAGCGCGCAGCACGTTGTACGATGTGGCGCCGGAGACCGCGTTCCAATGCAGCGTCACCCGTCCGGCGCCCGGCGTGGCGGTAAGCCCGGTCGGCGCGGTGAGGCTCGACGAACGTGCAGGTTTCAGCGCGTTCCAGTCATTGTTCGGCCACAGGTATGTGCCGTGGTCGGCGAGGCCGATCACCACCGCGTCCGCGACGCCGATGGCGCGCAGGCTGGCGATCTCGCCCTTCATAAAATCGGGGTAGCTTTCGCCGGTTTCTCCGCTGCCCAATACGTAATTCCGCGGCTTATAAAAATCGTCCTGGATCGCCAGTGCCCACACGCTGGCAGGAAAGCTCGCCAGCTTCTCGATCCACGCCGCATAGACCGGCGTCAGCAGGGCGCGCTTATCGGCGTCGCTCCAACCCGGGCCCCAATCGCGTTCCAGCATATGGCCGAGTTCCGGCCGGCCGTCGTGCAGGCTGAATCCCCACCACGTATTGTCGTCCGGATCGCTGGGATTGCCGGGGCCGTCGGGGCCATAGCCGCCGTCGGTCTCTTGCATGCTCTTCCACGACATGGTCAGGCCAAGAATCGGAAAATAGCGGTATTTATCGTTCGCGCTGACGAAGTACCAATTGTACTTCCAGTCCACATCGTGGTGGCCACCCTTGAAGGAATTGCGCGCCCCACCGTTGAGGATGGTCTGCATTTCGTACCAAGCATCGGTAACGCCGTCCCAATCCAGTTGGTCAGTGGGATGACTGTGATCGACAACCAAACGCAAATCGTTGGCTTGGTTGTGATGAATGATGTGCGGCGTCATATTGAAGATCATGCGGTCGGTGAAGAACATCCGTTTCTCACCCTGACTGCCATAGAACTGCTCGCCTAAATCATGCAGCGCGAATTCCTGAGTCAGGCTCCACATGCGCACGGCGTTGTTGAGCAACATGCCGTGAGTGGCGGTGAAGGCGTGCTGCGTCTGTGCGCCGTCCTGACCGGCGGGAGGCGGATCATCGGGAAAAGTCAAACCGCTGTTGGCTTCAGGGCCGGCCCACACATCGATCTCGTCGCGCATGGCGCCACGCACATACTGGTCTTTGGTCTGACCGCGCTGACCAAGCAACCCACTGCGGATGTTGTCGTAACGCGTTTTCGTATTGCTGGCATTCCACGCCGCGAGCCCGACCGAATCCGCCGGATGCACGACCGGCAGCCAATGATTCCAGTCAAAGAATTGCAGCGGCACCGGAATTTCTCGACGATTATACGTGATGAAACGATGGTTGGCGTCGATGTGTGCGGCCTTGTCGGTGCCTTTGCCTGGCAGGTAGTCGAGCGTCCGGTGCTCGTCCTCGATCACCCATTCCAGGCCCGCGCCGGCCGACCATTCTTCCGCTGGCTTGCTGTCCAACCCAGGGCCGGGCTGATACGGCGGATTCCACGGCCGGCCTGGATTGATAGTCGGACGCGTGCGGACGTAGCTCGCAATCTGCTCGGCCTGAATCTGGCTCAGGCCGTGGAACTGTGCGCGTTCGATGATCGAGTGGTTGGAATAGTTGAAATATTTCAGATCGCGCGCTTCCGGATCGTGGCACATGGCGCAGCGGGCATTGATGCCGGCGCCGCCGGGACGGCTGATGAGCGGCGCGTTGCTCCAAAGATTATCGCCGGCGTCGATGTCGGCCTGCGCCGGCCGCGGCGCTAACCACGTTGCTGGATCTTCCGCCGTGAACGTGCCGGCCGGGATCAGGCCGGTGCCCGTCGCAGTCTGAAAGTCGAGAGCCAGCACGCGAAAACTGATCGACACGCCATCGGTCTGATTCAGACGGAAACGCACGGTGTTCGGGCCATTCACCGCCGTGCCCGCCGGCAACGTCAGCGTCATTTTCAGGGTCTGGAAAATCCCACCGACGCCGCCGTATCCTTTACCAGGCTGCGCCACGTCGAGCGCGCTGGTGTTGTTGCGCAGCGCGTACCACGCACTGCCGTTGACCTGCACGCTGGCTTTTTCCTGATAGGTCAGGCCGTGGATTTGCAGCGAAAGTTTCGTCGCCGTGCTGCCCGCAGGAACATCGACGGTCGCGGCCACCGTGGTGCCATCGGCGCCGATCACTTCCAACGGCATGCTGGTCGCGGCCGAAGCTGCCGAAGTCGTGAGCAGGACGAGCGCGAACGTCAAACCGCAGAGGCGAGGATGGTTCATCATGGCCAACTTCATCTAGGATCTGCTCGCGATACAGAGCACTGATCGTCGGAAGACTACGTCGGGCCTATAAATTGTGTGAAACTGCTCGGTATAAGCCGTCCAATCGCGCCGCGGTCGATGCCAAGCCATCGCGCCCTGAGCGAAAACCTGCACCGGACATTCACCGTATCTTCATCGGCGGCGGCGACGTTTGGGGTCCGCCATGGACCTGCTCGATCGTTTTTGTGCGGCGTTGCTGCAATCGCTGGCGCAGAGCGCGCCGTGGCTGGTGCTCGGCTATGTGGTCGCGGCGATCCTGCGCGA
>JBBROQ010000043.1:0-17502 GCA_038229115.1 Planctomycetota bacterium
CGTCGGCGATCATTTTGTCCCAGCCTTCGGCTTTGCCGAAGGCTGATTTCAAGCGGCCAGAAGCTTTGTCGAGATCTTTGCCCAGGTAGGGATTGAGCGACAACACATAGGTGAGTTCCTTGATGGCCGTGGCGGGCGGTAATTCTTTGCTGAGCGTTTCGATGTCTTTCAGCGAATTGGCCGCCCTTGCGTGCTTGTTGATTTCTTCGATCAAAATCGCGACGGCGGTATCGACCGTGTAGTCGCGGATCGAAGACAGTTGCAGATTGTTCTGATCGTTGAGCAGCAGCACCAACAGTTTGTGTTCAGCCGTGAAGTCGAGCACCAGGCGGCTGCCAACTATGCTGGCCTGCAATGCGCCAGGTTTGGCACCTGCGCCAACTTGATGCTGTGCAACCAGGGATTTCATCAGATCCAGATCAATGTCGGGATAGCCGAGCTCGGCCAGAGCCTTGCCATATTTCTGTTTCAACTCTTTGGCGATTTCGGTGCCGCTGGGCTTAGAATTATAATAGCCTTCGACCATGAGGTCGAACTTGAGATTGCGTACGTTGGTTTGGATCTTCTTGCCGGTAATGAAATAGGTCATCACGCGTTGATTCGCAGAATCGACCAGCACGAACACATTCTTCTGGGGACACGTCACCCATAGATCGCTTTTCGGGGTTTCGGTCGGTAATTGCAGGCCCATTCCGTCAGCCGCTTTTTCGAGTTCTTTGCGTTTTTCTTCGGGCAGGCTTTTGAAGATATCGGCCGGAGCGGGGCTGGTGTTGATGCCCTGCGGTAGCAGCAGTTCCGGACCATAATTTTTGAATGCGGTGACGTTTAATGGCTGTCCGTCGCCGCGTTGCTGATAAATGATGACGGCATGTTTGGCCGGTAGGGCCAATAAGATATATTCACCGTCATAGGCGCCCAATACCGTGCCGTCATAGGGATGATCTTTTTCCCAGAACGCGTCTTCGGCGGCGATTGCCTGCGTGCGCAGGGATTTCGGCGGCGGATCGGTTTTCAAATTTTTCTGCGACGGGCTCAATTCGGACGGGAAAATCAGGTTATTCAGCAGCATCGCGCTTGGTGGCATCGCCCATTCGACTGGGCTGGCGCCCATGCGCAGATAGGAATAGGACGTATTTTTGACCACCTGAAACGGCTTGTGCTCTAAATATTCCACTTCGGCGAGAAAATTACTTTCGGTTTGTTTGGTCAGGAGGCTGTCTTCGACGCTGTAGAGGCCAAGCGTTCCGTGTCCTGGCGACACCACCACGGCAGTACGCGACGCGCCGCCGGGCGGCACCAGAATCAGCGGGGTTTCCAGTGCGTTGGCCGTGGCCAGAAAGCCGAAAGCGAGCGGACTCAGGGCGAGCGTGAGCAGGAGGCGCATGGTGGATTCCTTGAGCAGAGGGATCTGAAAAAGCGGCGGACCGACGTCGATGAGCGCAGGGCACAAGGTGCGGTCGGCAGGGTGGACCTTGGTGGTGGCGAGGGCTGTAGCTGGTCTGCGTATGATACTGTGGCTGTCGATCGAGCGTTGTCGGTGACGATCATGCCCCGGCCGGATCAGCGGCGCGGGTCGGGCGGCAGCACGAAATCCTGATTACCTGTTTGCTCCTGCACCCAGGCGACGAACACCGTGAAGGGGCACAGCATCGCCGACAGCGAGAGTTCCGGCGTCAAAGCCAGCAGGGGATAGCGGTCGCGCGCCAACAGCGCCAAGCGCTCTTTGGTGCGTTTGCCGGCGAACGCGGTGCGATACGAGGGGTGTTCGCCGGCCTGCGCGACGCGCGCGTACATCTCATGCAGTTGGATGATCTTCTGCGTCAACTGCGCCAGCCGGAAGGCCTTCTGGCCAGCGGTCTGGCCCTGCATGAATCGATACAGGTGGCCGGTGGCTTCGATGCCCTGCAGCCAATGCAGCACGGTGGCGTGGACGTCGACTTCGGTGGGGTCAAGTTCGTCGCGATGAAGGAAGCGCAGAAATACATCGCGAAAGAATTGGCTGCGGATGCGGTCGCGGATTAACAGCTGCCGCGTCAGCTTGCGCTCGCGATCATCCAGCGCCGCCAATGGCTCTTCCTGTTCACGCGACAGTGCCGGTTCGCCGGCAGCTTCTTCCCATTGCGTGTCGGCCATTTCCGGCCGCCGCAGTCGCCGCACCGCACGCAGACTGCGCTCGCCAAATGCCGGCGTGTACACCAACGCGCTGGCGAGTGCCGACGAACCGAATTGCGCCGCGCCGGGATTCAGCAGGCGCGGGATGACATTCGCCGGCAGATCGCGCAGATCGGCGACCACCGGCAATTCGCCTTGATGCATGCCAACGCGTTTGCGTACTTCGCGGTACACGCCGATGGTGTGCAGTTGCAGCGCGGCAACTTCGACTTTGGCATGTTCGCGCATCAGGCACAGGTGCTCGACCAGGGCCGCGCGCAAGGTGGCATTCGCGTAGTGGCTGTCGTCGGCAAGCATGGCCAAAGTCGTCGCGATGCGTTGCTGTTCGCTCTCGGCTTCGAGTTCCTGCAGCATGGCTTTTAAGCGCGGGTGATCGGTCTCGCCGGTGATGAAACTGTCGGACAGCCCGCTTTCCATTTCCTCAATCAACTGCCGATGACGTTCGATCAGGATCGGGCGCCGGGCCTCGGCGATCAGATCTTGGGCATCCGCTTCCAGGCTGTTTTTTGCGGCGTTGGCTGGCGATGGTTCGGGAGCGTCGGGCATGGCGATGGTTTGTGCGGATGCCGTGCACCTTGGCCAGAGAAAGCTGTGCGATGGTGCGGTTGATGCTGAAGCGGTGGTTGGACGAGTCAGCGCCGCCGGCGCAGTGATAACGGCCGATCGAGGATCTCTTTGAGCACGATCAAGTCGCGGCGGTAGATCGGATCGTGTAGCAGCCGGCGATAACGTGCGACATCGCCGACCACCGCCGTGCCGGCACGCACCGGCGTGGTGGTCGGCGTTTCGATCGGCTCTGCTGTGGCGATGGTCGTTGGCGGTCGGGCGACCGCGGTCGACGGGGCTTGGACGCGTCGGCGTTCTGCGGAGGGCGCGGCCGCCTGTGCTTGCCGCGTCGGTTGCCAAGCCGGCTCGCGCACGGGGCGCTTTGGCGGCGGCTCGCCGCGGGCTTCCGCGGCGGCTTCTTGGATGGTTTGGATCAGGTCTTCGAGGAAGCCCATGGGTGGTCCTTGGCCTTATAAAGGAAGAAGCGCTTAGACCATCTTCGGCTTGTCAGGAGTCGCGATTGCATGGCGCATGTCGGTGTCGGCCTGTAGGTTTTTGAGGTTGTAATAATCCATCACGCCCAGGTTGCCTTTGCGGAACGCTTCGGCGATGGCGAGCGGGATCTCGGCTTCGGCCAGCACCACTTTTGCGCGGTTTTCCGCGACCAATGCGATCATTTCCTGTTCGCGGGCGACGGCCATCGCGCGCTGACGCTCGGCTTCGGCCTGCGCGACTTTTTTGTCGGCTTCGGCCTTATCGGTACGCAGACGTGCGCCGATGTTTTCGCCCACGTCGATGTCGGCGATGTCGATCGACAGGATTTCAAAAGCGGTGCCGGCATCCAATCCGCGACCCAACACGGTCTTGCTGATGCGGTCGGGATTCTCGAGCACCATCATGTGATTTTGCGCTGAGCCGATGGTGGTGACGATGCCCTCGCCGACGCGCGCGACGATGGTTTCCTCGGTCGCGCCGCCGACCAGGCGGGCCAGGTTGGTACGCACGGTGACGCGCGCTTTCACTTTGAGCTGAATGCCGTCGCCGGCGATGCCGTCGATGGTCGAACGACCGCTGTTGGCGGCGGGCACGTCGATCACCTTGGGATTCACCGAGGTTTGCACCGCATCCAACACATCGCGTCCGGCCAAATCGATGGCGCAGGCGGTGTCGAACGACAGTGGGATCGCCGCCTTATTCGCGTTGATGACCGCGTTGACCACCCGCGAGACATGGCCGCCAGCCATGTAATGCGCTTCCAGTTTGTCACTGCTGATGTCGATGCCGGCCTTTTTTGCGGTGATGCGTGCGGTCACGATCACGGTCGGGTTCACTTTGCGGATGCGCATAAACACGATCGAAAACAGACTGACGGTCGCGTTGCTGGCTACCGACTGAATCCACAGCACCAACGCGCTGCCGATCAGAAACCAGAAGATAAACAGCACCACGAGGCCGGCGATGATGATGGGAATGAATGAAGGGAGGTCGGCCATGATGTTCCTTAAGGGATTGGTGAGGGTCGTTGGTGATTAGGTGGCGGTGGATGGTTGATGAAGCGGATCGTCGAGCTGCACCAGCACGCGCGCGCCATCGATGCGCACCACACTGACGTGCGCGCCGATCGAACCTGACCCGCCCTGCACCTGCACGTCAATCAGGCCGTCGGTGGTGGATGGTACGGAAAAAGGCACGGGAAAACGCGCTCGGCCGGTGGGATAGGCGTCGGTAACCAAGGTGCCGCGCGCGCCGACTACAATGCCCAGAGCGTCGGTGACATGGCGATAACCGGCATCGGCGGTGACTTCAGCTTGCGGCACCCACGGCATGCGCTGCAAACGCGTGGCGCTGGAGCGCAGGACCATCAAGCCCAACGCCGGGGTCAGCAGCAACAGCGCCCAGCCAAACACCGGATGCAGCGCGAATGCGACCGTGATTCCGGCCAAAGACAACGCCACCGCCGCCACCGCCAGCAGGCCGAAACTGATCAGCATGACTTCCAGAACCAGCGCGAGCACGCCCAACGCCAATAGCCCCAGCGCCAACGCCACCTGACCCGTCACGGATCCGACCGCGGCCGGGGCGGCGACCGGATCAACCGCTGAAACTGCGGTGAAAACAGGACTCGCCGCCGAGATCAGAATCGTCCATGGGCTCATGTTTGGTGCCCGTGCCCGAGCCCGTGAACAGCCGCGCGGCTGACCACGGCTTCGCCAAAGCGCATGTCGGTGACCAATACCGCAGTGCCGGCGTCCACCTGCGCGCCGTCAGCAGTGGTCGCACCGATTTCAAGGTCGTCGACGATGATGAAACCGTTCGGGCGCAGATCGGTGCGCGCGACGCCGCGCCGGCCGATCAGGGACTGCGCGCCGGCATCGGCGTCGGCACTGGTCGCGGTCACTTCAACACGCATCGCCATCGCGCTGTTGGAAAGCATGCCCGGCAGCAACCGGATCAGGATCAGTGCGCCGCCGGTAGTGATCGCCAACGCCAACGCCGCGCGTTGCAGCGCCGCGCCGATCAGGCGGCCGTAGTCCGCGTCGCCGGGCGAAAATTGCAGATTGTCCGGCATAAACGCCAGCAGCAGCGCGAGCATCCCCATCGCTGCGCCGGCGATCAGCAGCAGCCCGCCAGTCGGGAAAATGAACAGCTCGACCGCAATCGCGGCGACGCCCAACACCGCCAAGATCACTTCCGGATAGCCGGCCAGATCCTGATAAAATTGGCAGACAAAAAACGCCACGCCGAACACGCCGGCGAGTGCCGCCCACAGACCGACGCCAGGCGTCTTCAGTTCCAAGAAAATACACAGCACCGCCAGCGCGGCCAACAGCGGCGCGATGCCGGATAACTTCCACGCCACGCGTTCGACCGTGGTTGGTTCGAGGCGCAGCACCTGCGCCGAAGTGGTGCCCAGTTTCGCGTACACCGCATCCAAATCATCGACCAGCGCCGTGGCCATGCCGTCGGCAACGGCTTCGCTGGCGGTGTAACTGAGGAGCCGGTCTTTTCCGAGCACCTGAATGCCATCCTCGCGTTTGACGGTGGGATGCTCTGCCAGCCAGGTCGGCAAATCGTCGTCGATCACATAATCCCAACGCGTGCCGGTGTCGCCCGGCGTCACTGCAAATTTCCACAGCGGCTGATCCAGAGCCGTCATCTTCACCAGCTTAGCCTTGTCCCAGCCGCGGTTTTCCGCCGCGTTTTTCAGCAGCGAACGCACGACGGTCTGAATTTTTTCCGGCGCGTATTCGATCTTGCCGTCAGTGCCCTGAAAGATCACACCGATGTCGCCGATGGTCGCGACCTTGGTAAGGAAAATCTGTTCGTGGCCGTACGCGATCAGCGCGCCGGCGGAATAAGCGCGATGATCAACGAATGCGACCAAGCGCACGTCCTTCGGCACCGTCAGGGCGGCCGCGAGCATCTCCCGGCCGGCCCCCAGCTCGCCGCCGTCGGTGGCCAGATGCACCACGATCGCACGCGCGTGCGCGGTCTGCGCGTCGGCCAAGGCGCGCTTAAAATAACGCGCCTGCTGCGCGTCGATTTCGCCATCGACAGCGATGTAGACCACCGGTGCAGAGGTTGGGGAAAATGCTTCGGTGTCCGCCGCCGGCATCAGCGCCAGCACCGTCAACAACAGGCAAATGAATGACGAGATGCGCTTCATGCAGAGTTCCGATCGCAACGGCTGCGCACCATCTGCGTCTAACGCTTACCGCAATGAGCACGCCAGCATGGTTGCACTCGAATTGGTCAGGGCGCACAGTCTCGGCTTGACCATCAAGCAGCGCCCCATCACCCAACACGATATCGCCGCCGCGCTTGGCATCGGGCAGAAGTCCGTGTCGCGGGTATTCGGTGCGCCGGGTTATGTCTCGAACGCCATGCGTGCGCGGGTACTGGAAGCGGCCGAACGCCTGGGCTATCGCCCGAACGCTGGGGCGCGTGCAATGCGCACCGGCCGCTTCAATTCGGTGGTGCTGGTGCAATCGCTGAATCAGATCCTGAGCTGGCTGCCGCAGGAATTGCTGCACGGCATCGAATCCGAACTGGAACACGCGGGCATTGCCCTGACCGCCGCGCGCTTTCCCGAGCAGCGATTGGAAGACGAGAGTTTCCTGCCGCGCATGCTCAGCGATCTGGCTGCCGATGGGGTGTTGATCAATTATGAGACCAACATCCCGCCGCTATTATCCGCGCATTTGGCTCGTCACCGTATTCCGGCAGTATGGATCAACAGCAAACAGACCGCCGACTGTGCACGGCCCGACGAGACGCAGGCCGGACAGCTGCTGACCGAGCATTTGCTGGACCTGGGCCATCGTCGCATCGCCTATTTCGATTCGTGTTTGGCATTCACTGACGAGCGCCATTACAGCCGTGCTGACCGCATGGCCGGATATCGCGCGGCAATGGCGGCACGCGGACTGCCAGACCACGTGATCCTGCCGTCGACGTTGGTGTCGTTGGACCAACTCTGGCGTTTCATCCCCGAGCACCTGGGCGACGCCACTGCGTTGATCACTTATGACCCGCAAGAGGCCGGCGCGGCGATCTTGGGCCTCGCGCGCACCGGTCGGTCGGTGCCTGAAGCGGTGTCGGTGGTCACGTTTTCTTTGGCTTATGGTGCCTGGGGCGGCCTACCCCTGACCGTCGCGGAGATTCCTATCGCCGAGGTCGGGCGCGCGGCGGTTCGGCTGCTGCGCGAGTGCTTGGAGCATCCCGGCCAGCACCTGCCGCCGGTAGTGGTGCCGTTTACGTTGCGGTTGGGCGCCAGCAGTGCGCCGCCTCCGGCGACCGAACGACAGTAAAAGGACTCGCGCTCGATGGCGGTAATCGACCCCAAACGCCGACGCCCCGCACAGTTTGTTCGTGGCGGGGCGTCGTGCGCTGGTCGGCAATGAAACGCGCTTAGACCTTGGCGGTCTTCTTTTTGCCGGCGGTCTTCACGACTTTGGCGGCTTCGTTCTTGCGCTTCAGACGGCGTTCGCGGCGGCGGCGCTTCTCGACTTTGTTGTACTGCTTGCTCATGGGTGCTCCGTGGTTCGGGCGCGGACGATGGCGTGCGCGCGGACGCGGGCAAGCGATTCGCGCGGTTCTATGCGCCATGGCCGCGCCAGCGTTCAGCCCAGGTGCGTGCGCAGAAACGCGGCGATTGCCGGCAGTTCGTGGCTGGGGTCGACGCTGTGGTCTTTGTGATATTCGCGCCAGTCGGCGTTGATGCCCAGGTGCGCGAGGTCTTCGCGTTGCTGGCGGACATGGTTGATGGGGATCAAAGGATCGTGCAGGCCGTGCGTCCACAGCAGCGGCTGCTGCTTCGCGGCAGTGCCGAAATCTGCGGGGAAATCGTCGATCAGCGGCACATAGCCACTGATACCAACCACCGCTCCGAAGCGTTCGTCCGAGCGCAGGGCGAGGTTGATGGTCATGGCGCAACCCTGGCTGAACCCGAGCAGTGCCATGCGCGCGCTGGGCACGGCCAACTTGGCGCGCAGATGCGCCAGCAGCGCGACCAAGCGTTCGTGGCTGTCGCGGATCTGGGCGTGGTTGTAGGTGCGGTCTTCATAGATGTCGTACCACGACCAACCGTCGTGATACGGCCACGGCGCGTTCACGAATACCCACGTCAGGCTCGGCAGGTTCAACATCGAGGCCACCGGCCGCCAGCCGAGTTTGCTGTCGCCCAGGCCGTGCAGCACCACGCACACCGGGCCGCCGGCGACGGCCTGCGCTCCGGGCAGAATGTCGTAGTCGAGAAAGCTCATACGCTGCGCTCGATTTTTGCCTGATACGCCAGCGCGTAGATCATGATCTGCTTCACCATCGCGGTCAGGCCGCTGGCGCGATTCGGCGACAGGTTCGCGTTCAATCCCATGCGTTCGATGAAGCTGGCTGGCGTGGCCAGGATTTCGGCCGGCGGGTGGCCGGAATACACTTTCAGCAGCAGCGCGATCAGTCCGCGCACCAGCACCGCGTCGCTGTCGGCGCTGTAGTCCACGTGCCCATCGTGCAGTTGTGCGAACAGCCACACGGTGCTGGAACAGCCGCGCACTTTGTTGCCGTCGGTCTTCCATTCGTCCGGCATCGCCGGCAGGTCGCGCGCGATCGCGATGATGCGCTGATAGCGGGCTTCCCAATCGGGCAGCGCGCTGAATTCCGCCATCAAGGCGGCCTGCTTTTCGGCAATGGTTTGGGTCATGCGCGCACCGTAGAGCCAGAACACGCGCTGGCCACGCGCGCGGCCGGCGCACGCTCGCGGCCATGCCCAAGGACGATGACCGCGAACGGCTGCGTGATGTGGCGCAGCAGCTGCAACACCACGACGAGCTCTATTACCGCCAGGCCGCACCGGTGATCAGCGACGCGGACTACGACGCGTTGTGGGACGAGTATCTGCGCTTGGCGGAGGCGCTGAACGTACCCGAAAGCGAGCGTCATCAGCGCACGCCCGGCGACGATCATCGCGATGGCTTTGCCACCGTGCACCATCGGCAGCCGATGCTGTCGCTCGAAAAAGCGAATACCGAGGCCGATGCCTTTGTGGTGCCCGGCGAAGACCTCGCGCCGGCGCGCATTCCGGCTGACCTGCTGAAGCGCACCGCGTGGGGCAAACTCGAGGCCTGGGCGCGCGCGCGGCGGCGCGATTTGGAACTGGCGACGGACGCGGCCTTGGCGCTGACCATCGAGCCGAAGATCGACGGCATGTCGGTGAGTTTGCGTTATGAGGCGGGGCGCTTGGCCATGGCCGCGACGCGCGGCAATGGCGTCGACGGCGATGACATCACGGCGCAGGTCATCGCTTCTGGCGCGGTGCCGGTCAGCGTTCCAGAAACGCGCGCATTCGAAGTGCGCGGCGAATTGTATCTGCCGCACGCGGCATTTGCGGCCCTGAACGCAGCGCTGATCGCGGCCGGCGACACGCCGCTGGTGAATCCCCGCAACGGCTGCGCCGGGCTGATGAAGCGCAAGGACGCGGCGTCGCTGACCGGCAAGGGCGTGCGTGGATTTTTTTATTCGGTGCCGCCCGGTCTGCACGACGCGGCGTTGCCGACCTCGCAATGGCAGCGCCTGGAGTGGCTGAAAAAGCAGGGTTTTTCAGTGCATCCGGGCACCGCGTTGGTGAACGGCATCGACACCGCGTATGCCGCGTGCCTGACGTACACGCAGACGCGCGTGCAGCTGGATCACGACATCGACGGTATGGTGATGAAGCTTGACGACACCGCCGCGTATGCGCGCCTGGGCGAGACCGAGCACCATCCGCGCTGGGGCATCGCCTACAAATTTCCGCCCGAGCGAAAGCTGACGCGGTTGTTGGCGATCACGGTGCAGGTCGGCCGCACCGGCAAGCTGACGCCGGTGGCCGAACTCGATCCCGTGTTCCTGGCCGGCACCACCGTCAGCCGCGCGAGTCTGCATAACTTTGCCGAGCTGAGCGCGAAAGACGTGCGCGTCGGCGACACCGTGATGGCGCAGAAAGCGGGCGAGATCATCCCGCAGGTGATCGCGGTCGAATTGAGCCGCCGTCCGTCCGACGCCGTGCCGTTTCCATGGCCCAGCGTGTGCCCGGTATGCGCGACCGCGGTCATCACCGATCGTCGCGCCGATGCGGCTGAGCAAGAATCCGGCAAGCAGACCGTCACCCATTTTTGTCCGAATCCCGCCTGCCCAGCGCAGGTGCGCGAACGGCTGCGGCATTTTGGCGCGCGCGATGCGATGGATATCCGTGGTTTGGGCGACGCGGTGGTCGATGCGTTGGTCACGCAGCGCGGCGTGACCACGCCGGATCAGCTCTACACGTTGGACGTGGCCGGCTTGGCGACGCTGACCTTGGCCGCCGACAATGATGAAGTGACGCGCACGTTCGGGCCGAAAAATGCTGCGAATCTGTTGGCAGCATTGGCCGCGTCGAAAGGCAAAGGCTTGGCCGCGGTGCTGGCTGGTTTGGGCGTGCACGACCTGGGCGTGAAACTCAGCGAGGATCTGGCCGCGCGCTTTGGCAGCTGGGAAGCGCTGCGCGATTTTGCGCGCGCGTATTTGGCCGGTGAGCGCACGGCGGTGCTGACGATCCGTAAGCAACAGCGCAAAGCCGAGCAGGAAGAAGCCGCCGCGTTGGGCGTGGTCGCTTTGCCCGGCATCGACGAAACCACGGCCGAAACCGTGTTCCGGCAGATAGTGGCGTCGCTGGGAGAAGCGCAGGTAGTTGGCGATGTGATGGACGGCCTCGCGCGCGCGGGCGTCGACCTGACGGCGCGCACCCGCGTCACCGCCGCAGTCGCGGGCGTGGCCGGTAAGACCTTCGTGTTAACCGGCACTTTGCCGACGCTTTCGCGCAGTGACGCCGAAGCGCGCATCGTCGCGGCCGGCGGCAAGACCGGCGGCGCGGTGTCAAAGAAAACCGCGTATGTGGTCGCGGGCGAAGATGCGGGCAGCAAGCTGGCGAAGGCGCAAGAACTGGGCGTGCCGGTGATCGACGAAGCGCGGTTGCTGGCGCTGCTGTCCGGCGGCTGACGCGCCTTTAGCGCCGGCGATTGCCCGCGGCGCGCAGTTCTGCCAACGGCCATTCCGGCGCCGCTGCGCCACCGCCGAAACGCGCGCGCAGGTGCGCTGACAACGGCTGCGCCAGATCGACGCCGGTGGCGCGGCTGACGGCTTCGGCGATCTGTGTCAGGGTGCTGCCGGGCGTGACCGTGATGCCCAAACCGACCGCGACGCGCAGCAGCGATTCGGCCTGCGCGTCCAACGCCGCGCGCGCGCGATCCTGTGGCCGCCAGCCACGGCGCAGCCACCACAGCACTGCCAAGGTCAACGCCGCACCAGGTGCGATAAGTAGCCACCACCGCGCGTTGAGAGGCTGTGCGTGCTGAAAATCTGCAGCATTTTCAGCAGTATTGGCATCCGTGTTGATGGCGGACGGCACGGTCGGCGTCGGCGTATCGGCCTGCTCTAGAAGTCGGGCCATGGTCTGTTGCAGCGGCGCGGCCGGGGTCGGATCGCAGCGCCGCCAGCGGCCATCGCTGTCGACCACTTCCAACCACGCATGCGCATGAAGCCCGCGGAAGGTCACGCTGGTGTCGTCGAATTCGGTGCTGGCATAGCCGATGACGCAGCGCGCGGCATGCCCCGCCCGGCGTAACAACGTCGCGGCGGCGGTGGCGAAATACTGGCAGTGACCGCGGCGATCAGCGTCGGCGCCAAACAGGAAAGTGCGCAGCGCGCCGCCGCTGCCGTTGGCCGGTGTCGGCAGACTATCGATCGCATAACGGCAACGTTCCTGCAGCGCCTCGCTGATCGCGTCGGCCGCGGCTTCGGGTTTCAGTTGCCGCCACAATGGCCGCTCGACGACGCTCCACGGTAAGCCAGCGAGATCATCCGGCAGCGCGCGATAGCGTGACGAGTCCGACGACGCGAGTTCGCCAACGCCATCGCGTTCGGCCACGTTCACGCGGTAAACCTTTGAAAGCGTGCTCAATCCGGCCAGGAACAAATTGCCCTCGCGGTCGCTGGCCAAACCGTCGAGTTCGACCCCGGCGGCGCCGTCAGGTAGCAGCACGGTATCGCCACCGCCCTGTAGCCGATGCAGCCAGGCCAAACCCGCATCCGCGCGCAGTGGCCGGCGCACCTCCGTCGCATTCGGCACTGCCGCTCGCCAACGCACTTCCGCGCCGACGCATTCGAGTTCGGCCAGCGCCAAGCCACGCAAATACACCGTCGCGCCCAACGTCGGGCGATCTTCCCACGACATCCGAGCCATCACGCGACCATCGCGTTCGACGCCGTGATTCGCGCCAATGTCGATGATGTCGTTTAGGCCGCTGCGGGCGTTCGCGTTCGGGTTGGTTTTGGTCGCTGTGGGCAACGCTGGCCGGCGCGTGGGCTCTGCCACTTTCGGCACCAAGGCCACGCCAATCAGCAACCCCAGCGCCGCCACCGCCAACGCCGGCCCCACTGCCCAGGGGATCACCCCGGCGAACCACCAACGATTACGCGCAGCGCGCCGAGCGCCTAACACGCCCATCAACCACGCATCCACCGCCAACGCCCCGAGCGCCAGCGGGATCAACAGCTGCGCCGCACGCCGCGCGCTATCAGCGTTGCCATGCAGGCCCAACCACAGCAGCTCGGCAATCGCCAAGCTCATCAGCCAACGCAAAAAACCCGGCCGCGCCGGCACCAACATCCAGGTGGCCAAGCCCATACCGATCAGCGCGTGCAAGGCGTCGCTGCCGGCCGGCAACGCCCAGGTCCAGCTGGATAAGCCCGCCAGCATCAGCACCAATTCGCACACGAAAAACCGCCGCCACGCCACCGGCAAAGCCTCCGCCACCACCGCGGCCCAACACAGGATCATCACCACGCCGCGCCCGGCCGGCAGAAACACCGACAGATATGCGGCCACCGCCGCCAAGAACGCCAAGTGCGCGAGCGACAGCACTGGCACCGGGAACAGGCGCAGCGACGTCCGGGGAAGCGGAGCGCTCATCGCAGCCGCCGCGGCAGCGTGACCAGGTTATCAAGGTCCGCCGGCAGGATCACTAATGGTGTCGGCGTTCCGCGGTCGATTCGCACCGGCCCTGCGGCCAGCACCAACGCCGGCGTGCCGAGAGGCACATACTCGCCCACCGCGCGCGCATCGGGATGCACCAACGCTAAGGCCTCCAACAAAGCTTCGCGCCGCGCCGGAAGTCCGACCGGCGCGAAGCTGCCATGCAGCGTCACGTGCCAGCCATCGGCCAGCAAATGATCGATGATGGTCGCGGCCGCGCACACCATGCGTTCCAGTTTGCGCAGGTCGCCGCTGACCGCGGTATCCAGCACCAACGCTAACCGTCGACAGCCCAGCGCGTGGCGTTCGGCGACCAGTAATTCGCGGTGCCGCGCGCTGGCTCGCCAATGCACCGATCGCGGTGCATCGCCCGGGCGGTACGGACGCAGCTGCGCGAGCTCGTCATCGCCGCTGTCGACCGTGGTCGCGTGCTGCGCGCTGTAGGTACGCAGGCGCACACGCAGCTGCGTGGTCACGGTGCCCAAGGCCGGCAGCACGATCAGCTCGGCGGGCTCACCGATGGGCGCCGCTGCCGACCACACGCCGAAGGGCTGCTCGCAGCGCGCCACCAAGGGCGGCAGCGTCATCGGCCCGCGGCGCGGGAAGCGCACGCTCCAGGTCGGTTTCAGATCGCGTCCGGCGAGCTATTTCAGCCGCACTACTTGATCACGTTTGCCGGTGACCGGGTTCACCGCTTCCAGGGTCATCGGCGGCGCTCCGGCATCGGCACTCAGCAGCGCCCCGACCATGCATTCTTCGCCCGCGTGCACCGGCCCCGGTAACAGCCAGCCACCGCGCACGCGCTTCAGCCGCGCCGGCGCCAGCCATGCGCCCAGCATCAGCGCCAACAGCAGACTCGCGCCCAGTGGCATGGTGTACGGCAGTGGCAGCCACCACCGCGTGGTCAGTAAGGCCAGCGCTTCGAACAGCACTAAGCCGCCGAGCGTGGTTAGCCGCAGCGGCGTGGGCGCGTGGTCAGGGCGCGTGCGTGGTTCGCGCTGCTGCTTCGGCTCGCGCTGCTGGTTCGGCTCGCGCGATTGCGGCGGCGTGGTGGCGATCGGCTTGGCCGGCGCGCGCATGCGCTACCGCGGTACCGGCAGATGCTCGACCAGCTGCGCCAGCACCGCGTCAACATTACCGCCGGCGCGTGCACTGACACGGTGCGCCAGGCACGGCCCGGCCAGCGCCTGCACATCATCCGGCAGCACGAAATCGCGGCCGTGGATGAGCGCCCGTGCTTGGCAGGCACGCTGCAGGCCCAGGCCCGCGCGCGGACTGGCGCCGGCGGTTAGCCCCTTTGCCTGACGCGTGCTGCGCACCAATTCTAACAGATACCGGCGCACGCTGTCTTCGATCTTCACCACCTGCACCGCAGCGCGCAGACGCAACGCGGTGGCCGGATCCAACACCGGGCGAAGCTCGCTTAAACCACGTTCGGCACCGTCGTTTTGTAACACCGACAGTTCGGCGTCAGGTTCGGGATAGCCCAAACGAAAACTGATAAGGAAGCGATCGCGCTGGCTGTCGGGCAGCGGAAATGTGCCGACATGGTCCAGCGGATTCTGCGTCGCGATGCAAAAGAAAATTGGCGACAGCGCGCGCGGTTCGCCGTCGATCGTCACCTGCGCTTCGCTGAGGGCTTCGAGTAGCGCCGACTGCGTGCGTGGCGGCGTGCGGTTGAGTTCGTCCGCCAACAGCACATCGCCGAACACCGGCCCGGGATGAAAACGGAACGAGCGATCGCGTTCGTCATAGATCGACACGCCGGTGACATCCGCCGGCATCAGATCCGGCGTGCACTGCACGCGCTTGAAACTGCCGCCGGTCGCCTGTGCCAACGCGCGCGCCAACGTGGTCTTGCCCACCCCCGGCAGATCTTCGATTAACGCATGGCCACGGGCCAGGAACGCCACCGTTAGCAGCTCGATCGCCTGCGCGTTGCCGCGGTACACGCGCGCCATCGCCGCCATCAAACTGCTGATCTCGGGCGGGGTCGGCATGCGTGCATTCCTGAACGTGGGCAAGGGATGAGTCGCGGATCGGCCCATGAGGCGCCGAGCGCAGGCGCGTCCGGACGTGGCATGAACCTGCGTCTGGAAGTGCAAGGTTGACCTTGCCGGCGCCGCGAAAGCTGGCTATAACACGTTAGCAAACCACGGGTAGGGAGTATCACATGAGCAATGATCCCAGCACTTTCACCAACCCTGCCGCAGACGCCGGCGGCAACAAAGGCGTTGGTCGAAATGCGCATGATGGCCGCGAAACCATCGCCAAGCGCACGGTCGCGGAACGCATCGCCGATCAGTTAGGCCTTGGCCAAGTGCAAACCCTGCAAGTGATCCAGGCGTTCTTGGATGAAGTCGTCAGCGAGCTGGCCAAGGGGAATCGCTTAGAATTCCGCGATTTTGGCGTGTTCGAGACGGTGACGCGCAAAGCCCGTACCGCGCTCAATCCCAAGACCCTGGAAAAAGTTCCGGTGAAAAGCCGCACCGTGGTGAAGTTCAAAGTTGGCCGTTTGTTGAAGGAAAAGGTCGAGAACCTCGGCGCCGGCGGCCCGCCCGCTCCATAAATTTGGCAGCAGATACAGGCGTCCACGTCCGCCGTGACTGCGATTGCGGCCGGCGCGCGTGGGCAAGAGTGCGCGCATGCTGACGAGCACTTTCCGTCCGACGTTTTCTTTGCTGCTGCTGGCCGTCGCGCTGGTGGCCGCGCAAGCTTTGGCGGCTGAAGAACAGCCGGTCGTTCCGGCCCCTGCGCCCGCGCTGGATCTGGTGCAGTTGAGTGTCAGCGCCGGCGAAGGCTTCAAGCTTAACCTCAATCCAGCGAAGTCCGGCGAGCCCGATCGGTTGCTGGGTGGCGTCAACATCACCTACGAAGCGATCCTATTGGATTCGGATTCGCTGACGGTGTGGAAATCGCCGCTCATTCCCGGCGGCGCGCAAGAAATCGAGCGGCTGCAAATTTTGCCCGGCCCCAAATGCCCGGCCAACAATCGCGTCATCTTCGACACCCGCGACACCAAATTGCCGCGCGTCGGATTCCGCGGCTTGCTGACTCCGGCCAGCATCGAAGTGCAGCGTCAACCTTTCGATCCAACGAAGGCGACCGAGATCAATTTTCTGGCGCGGCTCGCCGACTTGGGTGGCTTTGCGTGGCAGGTGCTGGCCAAGAACGGCCAATGGATCGAACACCGTGGCTGGGCCGATCACGCCACGCTCGGCATTCAGGCAAAGCTTGGCCCGCGCGGCATTGAGCAGCCAATCGTGCGCTCGATCATTCTCTACGGTGCCGAAAAGACCGCCGTGCGTCCGGCGCGTCGCGCCGAGATCACCCGAATCGGTCAGGCGCTGCCCGCCGGCATGGCGCAAAAAGCTGGGGAAAACACCGCCAATCCACATGCCGAGAGCATGGAGTTCACCATCACCTTCTTGCCCGACGGCAACATCGACAGTGTCAGCGGCGGCAAGTCATTTACCGGCAGCGACCTGTCGGATTTCGTATTGCCGCTCTCTGCTCCAGTTGCTCCAGCTACTTCAGCCGCCGGCGCGGGTCCCGCGGCGCCTGTCGATCCCGCGAAGCCGTGAATCTGCTGCGGCACCTGCGCAGCCAATGCGTCAGTTTGGATTTGCCGGTCACGCCGCGCGAACCGCTGGCGGATGAAACGCCGGCGCAGCAGGCCAATCGTTATGCCGCCGATAAAGAAGCGACGCTGTTGGCGCTGGCGCAGCTGCTCGATCACAGCGGCGAGGTCGTCAACGTGTCAAAACTTCATCGCGACCTGGTGCACCGCGAGCGCAAGGCCACCACCGCCATCGCGCCCGGCATCGCTATTCCGCATGCGCGCACGTTGCAGGCCCGCTCATTTATCATCGCGATCGCGCGCGCGCCGGCGCCCGGCCTGCGCTTTGCCAGTCTGGATGGCGAACCGACGCGCATCTTTCTGTGCCTCGCCAGCCCGCCCTACGACGACCGCACGTATCTGCACGCTTACCGCGAATTCGCGCGGTTGATTCTGGAAGACGATTTCGCCGAACGCCTGTTGGCGATCGATGACGTGCAGGCGGTGTTTGGATTGTTTCGCGACTTCGTTGCCGATTGAGCTGCGTGCGCTGCTGATGTCGCATCGCTCGCAGTTGCGCTTCACGGCGGGTTGATAGAAGTCCCGACCCTCGTCCAGCGGCTAGCCGGGTGTTCCGTGCCGGTCCTTGGATGCGTACTGGCGGCCGGCAACGGCACGC